>JAGQUR010000094.1 GCA_020438395.1 Solirubrobacterales bacterium
GCCCAGACCGGCTGGTAGCGGGACTTGCCGTTGCCCGAGATCGGGATCGCCGGGAGGAATGAGAAACGCCTTAGCAGGGCGATCCACGGGTCCGAGTGGTCGAAGACGATCGAAGGACGGAAGATGGTCGAATCGAGATGGGAGCGGGCGACCGCCTGCTCCGCCACCCACTTGGCCCGGAAGAAACGGGTCCGCTGGACCGCCGAAGCGTTCAGGGCACTGAAGAAAACGAAGCGCTTCACGTCGGCCCGCTCCGCTGCCTCGAGCAGGCGGACCGTGGCCAGGCCGTTCAGCTCCTCGACCCGGTAGGGCGGCTGGTCCCGGATCGAAGCGGCCAGGTGGATCACCGTGTCCACCCCCCGCATCGCCTGGCGCAGCTTGTACGGATCCCGCAACTCACGCAGGTCTCCCAGCGTGATCTGGACGTCGACCCGATGGGAGCCGAGGCGGCGGGGCTCACGGACCAGGCAGCGGACCTGGTGGCCGTCTTCGATCAGGCGGGGCAGAAGACGGGAGCCGATCGAGCCTGTGGCACCGGTTAGGAGGATCACCTGGCGGAGTCTATGGGGCGTTCACCGGCGGCCGCCGGACAGGCAAACCCGACCCCGGCGAGGGGAAGGTGCCGCACGCTCAACGTCTAATATGGAGTCCATGAGTTACGTCATCGCAGAGCCATGCATCGGTCAAAAGGACAACTCCTGCGTCGAGGTGTGTCCGGTGGACTGCATCCACCCGACCCCCGATGAGCCTGGTTACGAAGAGGCGGAAATGCTCTACATCGATCCGGACGAGTGCATCGACTGCGACGCCTGCGTCGAGGCCTGCCCGGTTGACGCCTGCTTCGCCGAGGACCAGCTCCCGGCCGAATGGGCGCACTTCGCCGAGAAGAACGCCCAGTACTTCCAGCAGTCCTAGACCAGCGGTAGCTCTCTGGCGTTCTTGCCGAGCTTCGGCTTGAGCTCGGGCGCCGAAGCCTGCATCGTCTGGACCATTGGCAGTTCGCGGGGCGAGGAAGCGATGATCTTGCGGGCGATCTCGACGATTGCCTTGCCGGCCGGGGATTCGGGCTGATCGACCGATAGCGGGTTGCCGACGTCGGCATGCTCGCGCAGCTCCTCCGAGAGCGGAATGGTGCCGAGCAGCGGCACTTCGAGTTCGTCGGCCAGCAGCTTGCCGCCGCCCTCGCCGAAGATCGAGAAGGTCTCGCCGGAAGGCGTGGTGAAGCCGGACATGTTCTCGATGATTCCCATCACCTCGAGATCGACTTTGGCCGCCATCTCGGCCGAGCGCCTGGCTACCGACTGGGCGGCCGGCTGCGGCGTCGTGACGATCGCGATCTTCGCCTGGGGCAGAAGCTGGGCGAGGGTCATGGCGATGTCGCCAGTACCGGGCGGCAGGTCGAGCAGCAGGTAGTCGAGCTCCTCCCAGGCCACGTCCTCGAGGAACTGCTGGATCGCCTTGTGGAGCATCGGGCCGCGCCAGACCACTGCGGAGTTCTGCTCGACGAAGTAGCCGATCGACATCGTCTTGACGCCCGAGTCGGCGACCGGCGGCAGGATCTTTCGCTCGGCGTTGACTTCCGGCTTGCGGTCGACTCCCAGCATGCGCGGAATCGAGTAGCCGTATACGTCGCAGTCGAGGGCGCCGGCCTTCATTCCCTCGGCCTGAAGGGCGGCGGCAAGGTTGGCGGTCATGGTCGACTTGCCGACCCCGCCTTTGCCGGAGGCGACGCAGATCACGTTCTTGACCTGGGCCAGGGCTCCCTCGGGCAGCTTGCCCCGGCCGAGCGTTTCGCGCAGTCCCGCCTTCTCGTCATCGGAGAGGACGTCGAAGCCGACTCCGACTCCGGTGACCCCCTCCAGCGAGGAGACCTGCTGGGCGACCGCATCCTGGAAGTGGGAACGAATCGGACAGCCGGGTGTGGTCAGCGAGACGGTCACGTTGATCTGGCCGTCTTCCCTGATTTCGATGCTGCGGACCATGCCGAGCTCGACGATGTTGCGGCGAAGCTCCGGGTCGATGACCGCGGTCAGCTTCTCTCTTACCTGCTCTTCGGTCGGGAGGGACATGGCCTGATTCTCGCAGAGCACGGCCTCTGGCCGCCGGGGGGCGAGTTTCGGGCGCGGGCCACTTAGTCCGGGCAGATGACCCCGACCGAGGAGCCCACCATGGCATTCCGGAACCGTTTCGCCGCCCTCGCGGTGATCCTGCTCGCAATCACCTTCTTCGCGATCTCGGCGGTGGCCGCCACAGACGGCGCCGCCGCAGCCCGTTATGTGGTCGCCCAGTGTGGTTGGCATGCCGGCCAGGACGCCAGCTGGTTCGACTCCAGCGCCGACAAGTTCGGCAAGAGCAACTACTGCCAGACCCCTGAGTCGGCCGACCCCTTCGAGGGCGTCCACCTGATCAGCCAGGTGAAGAACTCCGCGAAGACGGTGGGCGGGACCAGGTTCGCTTCCTGGCGCTGGCAGGCGCCGGCCGGAACCGGAATCGTCAACATCCACGGCCAGCGCTGGCAGTACCTGCGGGACGGATTCCAGCACCGGCTCGGGGGAGTTCCGCCGAACTCCAGCTTCGTGCCTTTCCTCGAACTCGATTACAGCGACGGCACCAAGCGGGATTTCTGGCAGGGCTTCGAGCCATACGCCAGGGCCTTCGAGGCCAGGCTGGTCTGTTACCGGCCGTCTGACAAGACCTGCGATTCGAACGGGACCGTGCTGGCCGGGGTTCGTTCGCTGACCATCTCGATCGATGACGCGGTTCGTCCGACCGCGCAGGCCGGGGGTGCTCTGACCGGCAGCGGCTGGCTCCGCGGAAGTCAGTCACTCATCTTCAGCAACAGGGACACCGGCTCCGGCCTGCGGTTCGCCCAGACCCTGATCGACGGCGCGCTCAGGGCGCACAGCGAAATGAACTGTGCGAAGACGATGGTCTCCGGCCAGTGGCGGGGCACGAAGATGCAGCCCTGTCCGACGGCCTCGACCGGCACCCAGGCGGTCGACACCCGCACCCTGTCCGACGGGCCCCACACCCTCCGCCACTGCGCTTTCGATTTCGCAGGAAGCTCGGGCTGTACGGCCGAGCTTCCGATCCGGGTGGACAACAACCCGCCGGCGGCCCCGAAAGGGATGGTCGTTGAAGGCGGGGAAGGCTGGCACCGCGTAAACGGCTTCAAACTTGCCTGGACCAACCCCGACCAGGGAGCCGCTTCACCGATCGCGGCGAGCCTGTTCCGCTTGACCGGACCCGATGGCTATGCGGGCGGACCCTGGGGCCGGGACGGTTCGGGACGGATTTCCGGGATACAGGTTCCCGGTCCGGGTGAATACCGGGTGAAAGTGTGGCTGATTGACCAAGCCGGAAACTCGAACGAGGCCCACGCGGCCGAGGCGACCCTGCGACTCGACAACGTTCCCCCGACCGGCTATTTCGTCGAGCCGCCGGAAGAAGACCCGGCCCTGATCAGGGTGCCGGTCGCGGACCGGTACTCCGGTGTGAGGGGTGGCAACATCGCCTGGCGGAGTGCCGACGGCGGAAGCTGGCATCAGATCCCGACCCGGTTTCTGGGCGGCGAGCAACTTCTCACCGCCAGGTTCCCCGACGATCTGCCCCGGGGCAGCTGGGTGTTGCGGGCGGCGATCGCCGATGCGGCCGGCAACCTGACGGTCACCGACCGCCGCGCCAACGGTTCGCAGATGACCGTTCGCACTCCGCTCCGCGATGAGACACTGATCTCCGCGGCTCTCTCCGGCGGACGGAACCGCTCCGGCCGCAGCCGGATCGAGATCGGCTACGGGCAGCGGGCCCGCCTCGAGGGCCGCCTGACCGGGCCCGGCAACCAAGGGATCGGCGGGGTGGACCTGACCGTCACCGAGACTTCGCTTCCCGGCTCGCGGGCAGGACAACGGAGTCGCAGCGTCCGGACGGACAGCCACGGCTATTTCAGTCTCTGGCTGGCCCGCGGTCCCGGACGCCGAGTCGGGGTGAGCTTCGCCGGCACCAGGCGGCTCGAGGAGTCCAGTTCGGGGCTGCTCGACCTGAAGGTCCGCGGGCGGCTGAGCTTCCGGGCCAGGCCGAAGCGCCTGCGGACCGGTCAGCGGATTCGCTTCAGCGGACGGGTCCTGGCCCGTGGTGCCCGGCAGCCGGCCCGCGGCAACCTGGTGCAGATCCAGTACTTCGAGGAGTCGGCCCGCAAGTGGCGGCCGGTCACCCTGGCCCGCACCGACCGTGTCGGGCGCTACCGGAGCGGTTACCGGTTCCGTTACATCACCGGGGTGGCCCGGATCCGCCTCCGGGCGCTCCTCGTCCCGACGTCCCGCTTCCCCTACAGCGGGGCGGCCTCGAAACCGGTTCAGATCCGGGTTCGGGGTTAGCCCGCCCGGCCGGGGAACCGGTCGGGCAGCAGGCCCGCGGCCGCCGCGCACCGGGCGCGGCGGCCGCAAGGCCGGCCAGGCCTAGAGTCCGAAGACCCTGACCAGCAGGGGCAGCGCAATGGCCGTCCCCGCGAGGGCTCCGACCAGCATGCCGAAGGCGGCGCGAGCGCCGGTTTCCTCGGTCATCGGTCTCACCACATGTCTGTCCAGATCCATGGGTACCTCCTTCTTCGTCTCGCCTGCGGGGTTAGCTGTCGGGCTCGCGCTGAAGAAGCCGCGCTACGGACCGGACGGTCCGATTCGCCCCCGGCAGCCGGCCGAAGCCGGATGCCATTGGGTCCCCCGCTCCACCGACCACGGTGGATTAGGCATATGTGTTCTGAACGAGGCCGAGTCTACTTCTTGTGGCTGAGGCGTTTGGCGCACCGCTCGATGTGCCTGATGCTGCTCGGATTCCGGTTAATGCAGTTGCTCAACTGGGGCAGACGCTTGGCCGGCACGTTCTTGATGTAGGT
This sequence comes from Solirubrobacterales bacterium, assembly GCA_020438395.1. Lineage (GTDB taxonomy): Bacteria > Actinomycetota > Thermoleophilia > Solirubrobacterales > 70-9 > 67-14. The sequence goes on from JAGQUR010000094.1 coordinate 4,889, forward strand.
CGTGACATCGGTCTGGGTCTGCTGCGACGCATTCGACTGGTCGAAAGCCCTGTTGGCTTCGTTGATGCTCTGCTGGATGCTGTTGTTGATACCTCCCGACACCTTCTCGGTGGTGTCCAGGACGGGACGAATCACGAAGTAGGAGACCGCGGCCAGCGTTCCGACCACGACCAGCACCCTCACAAGACCCGATATCAGCGTTCCCCCAATCTGCATGTCCGAAGAATACCCGCAACGGACCGAAACGTTTGGCATTTCGGGCGGTTCATGAAATAGGCTCGGGGCAGTTGACGTAGCCAGGCACACTGTTTCGTTCCAAAGGCAATCGAGGAGACGGGGGAATGAACTTCAGGAAGTTTTTGGCCAGGATCGCCACCGCGGTCACGGCTCTCTTTCTGCTTGCAGCGGCCGACGCCGACGCAGCGACGATCCAGGTCAACAGCACCGCTGACACGGTCTCCGACGACGGCACCTGCACGCTCCGCGAAGCGATCACCTCCTCAAACGCGGATGTCACCAGTGGCGCCTCCGTGGGCGAATGCGCGGCCGGCAGCGGGGCAGACACGATCAGTTTCGACCTGTCCGGGGCGGGGCCGCACACGATTGCGGTGGCGTCGCAACTCCCGAGTGTGACCGAGACGGCGACGATTGACGGCAGCACCGAACCGGACGAGGTAATCCTCGACGGGGACGGGTCGGGTGCCAACTACGGGATCGACCTGGTCGCCGACAATTCGACGGTGAAGGACCTCTCGATCGTGCGTTTCTTCTACGGAGTCTGGACCGAGGGGGATTCCAGCCTGGTCACCGGCTCTCGCCTCGGCACCAACGAGAGCAACACCGCCGGAATCGGCAACACGGGCGCCGGGGTCTATGTCACGGACGACAATGTGACGATCACCGAGAGCGTCATTTCCGGGAACGCCCAGCAAGGGATTCGTGCGGGCAACGCACCCATTGACGGTCTCACAGTGACCAGGAACAGGGTGGGCACCAACTCATCGGGTACTGCGGCGCTGCCGAACAACACGGGCATCACGGTCCTGAACGGCAGCAACGTAACGATCGGAGGCAGTCTGGCCAACGCCAACCTGTTCTCGGGAAACACCTCAACGGCCATCACGGTCACGGCCGCCGGTCTGGACTTCGGTGACAACACGACCATCAGCTACAACCTGGTCGGAACCAATCTTGCCGGTACGGCGGCCCTTGCCAACGGTTACGGCGTTGCGGTCACTGCCGACACGCGTTCGACCACGATCGATTCGAACCTGATTTCGGGCAACCTGTACGGTGGCATTCTGCTTGACGACTCGGTTTCGACTCCGAACACGCCCTCGGCGACCGTGATCCAGGGCAACGGAATCGGAGTCAACCTGGCCGGCACGGGGTTCATTCCCAACGGTCAGGGGATCAGGATCCAGTCGCTTGACAACCCGGTCGGTGCCGGGACCCTGATCGGCGGCGCCACCGGGCTGACCCCCGGAGGGGCATGCACCGGTGACTGCAACGTGATTGCCGGCAATAACGGGGACGGGATCACCGTCCACGACGATTCGGAACACGTCGCGATCCTCGGCAATGAAATACGAAACAACACCCTGATGGGCATCGATCTCTCGGAACCCGCGGCTCCGCCCACCTACGAGATTTTCGGGGTGACTTCCAACGACCTCGGTGATGCCGATGTCGGCGGCAACGGGCTGCAGAACTATCCCGAGGTTGATGCTGCCGCCAACTTCGGTGGCAACCTGCTCGTGACCGGCGCGTTCGATTCGCTCGCCGACGAGAACTACAGGATCGAGCTCTTCGGCATCCCGACGCCGGACGGCAACGGCCACGGAGAAGGCGAGACCTTCCTCGGCGCTTTCAACCTCGCGACCCCGGCCAGCGACTCGACGGTCAGCTTCGCGCGCGTGCTGTCCACTCCGGCCGCCGCCGGGACGACGCTCACCTCGACCGCGACCCTTCTGGATCCGGTCAACGACCGGCCGGCCACCTCGGAGTTCGGGGAGAACCTGACCGAGGGCTGCACCCAGACCGGCTCGACCGGTCCTGAAACCCTGACCGCCGACGACACCGGCGAGGTTCTTTGTGCGCTCGACGGTGACGACACACTCCAGAGTGGCAGCGCCGGCGACATCCTCTGGGGCGGGCCGGGCACCGACACGGCCGACTTCGGCAACCTCAACACGCCCGTTGATGCGGACCTCGCGACCGCCCGGGCCGATCACGGCCGGATCGACATCCTGGTCGGAATCGAGAACCTCCTCGGCACCGTTGGAGCCGACACGCTGGCCGGAGATTCAGGGGCCAACCAGATCAACCCCGGGGCCGGGGCCGACACCGTTTATGGCAACGGAGGTGACGACGTGATCACCGTCAATGACGGTGAGGCCGACACCCTGGTCGATTGCGGTCCCGGCAACGACACCGTCACCGCCGATCCGACCGCGACCGAACCGGCGAGCCTGTTCATCGACTGCGAGACGATCAACCGTCCCCTCGAGCCGCCGCCGACCTGCGAAACCGATCCTTCGCTCTGCCCGCCACCGACCTGCGAGACGGACGCATCACTGTGCCCGCCACCGACCTGCGAGACCGATGCGAGTCTCTGTCCCAAACCGGTCGTTTACAAGTGCGACGGGATCAAGGCGACCATTGTCGGCACCAACCAGAGCGAGACGATCAATGGAACCAGCAAACGGGATGTGATCGTCGCCCGGGCCGGCAAGGACAAGGTCTACGGCAAGGGAGGCAACGACCTGATCTGTGCCGGTGACGGAGTTGACACCGTCTTCGCCGGGGACGGCGCGGACCGCGTTCTCGGCCAGGACGGTGCGGATGTCCTGAAGGGCGGCAACGGCGTCGACAAATTGCTGGGAAATGCGAAGAACGACAAGCTCTACGGCCAGGACGGTGCCGACACCCTGAAGGGCGGCAACGGCAAGGACACACTGGTCGGCAACGCAAAGAACGACAAGCTCTTCGGGGAGGCGAATGCAGACACCCTCAAGGGCGGCAACGGGATCGACAAGGTCTACGGCGGCGACGGTGCGGATGTCCTCTACGGGCAGGGCAACGGCAAGGACCTGCTTTACGGCCAGGCCGGCTTCGACAAGCTGAACGGCGGGACCGGCGGCCACGACTTCTGCGACGGCGGCACCGGAAGGGACCGGCGCAAGGCGCCCGGCTGTGAGCGCAGGAAGCGGTTGCCCTGAATTGAGTTCGGGGGGACGGGTTTCACCCGGAGGTCCGGCCACGAGCGGACCGTTAGATTGGTTCCTGTGAACCCGCACGACTATCTCGAAATCGACCGGCTCCTCTCGGACGAGGAGCGCCTGATCAAGGAGACCGTCTCCCGTTACGTGAACGAGAAGTACCTGCCCGGAGTGGCGGAGCACTTCGAGAACGGGACCTTTGACAGCTCGGTTCCGAAGGCGCTCGGTGACCTGAACGTGCTCGGCATGCACCTGGAGGGATATGGCTGCGCCGGATCAAGCGCCGTCGCTTACGGAGTGGCGTGCCTGGAACTCGAAGCCGGTGACTCGGCGCTTCGCTCCTTTTGCTCGGTTCAGGGATCGCTGGCGATGTTCGCAATCTGGAAGTGGGGCAGCGAGGAGCAGAAGCAGCGCTGGCTGCCGGGCATGGCGGCCGGCGAGCTGATCGGCTGCTTCGGCCTGACCGAGCCCGACTCGGGCTCCGATCCCGGCTCGATGCGGACGACCGCAAGGCGCGACGGTGAAGACTGGATCCTGAACGGGTCGAAGATGTGGATCACCTCCGGGTCGATCGCCGACGTTGCGGTGGTCTGGGCAAAGACCGATGACGGGGTGCAGGGGTTCCTGGTCGAACCGGGCATGGAGGGGTTCACGGCTCCCGAGATGCACCACAAGCTTTCACTGCGGGCCTCGGTCACCTCCGAGCTCGCTTTCGATGACGTCCGGATCCCTGACGCGAACCGGCTGCCGGAAGTCCAGTCGCTGAAGGGCCCGCTCAGTTGCCTCAACGAAGCCCGCTACGGAATCGTCTGGGGCGTGGTCGGGGCTGCACGCTCATGCTTTGAGTCGGCCCTCGACTACGCGATGACCAGGAAGCAGTTCGACGAGCCGATCGCCTCCTTCCAGCTGACCCAGGCCAAGCTGGCCGACATGGCGACCAAGGTCCAGCAGGGCTACCTGCTGGCGCTGCGGCTCGGCCAGCTCAAGGACGAAGGCCGGATCGAGCCGGAGCACATTTCGATGGGCAAGCGGGCCAACGCCCGGATGGCGCTCGACGTCGCGCGTACCGCACGCGGGATTCTCGGCGCCAACGGGATCACCCTGGAGTATCCGGTCCTGCGGCATGCCAACAACCTCGAATCGGTATTCACCTACGAGGGAACCGACGAGATCCACACCCTCTCGATCGGCATGGCCCTGACCGGAATCCCGGCCTTCCGCTGAGATCGGATTGCCCGACCGGCAGGAGCCGGAAACTGCCTAGCGGAAGCGGGGGAAGGCGGGGGCGTACTTCGGGTAGGTTCGCTTGTTGAGGAACCTCGCGAGCATCCTCCTGCCCTTCGGGAAGTTCTGGATCCGGAAGGAGTTCGAGCTGCCGAAGTCCTGGTAGTAGACCATCATCCGGACCTTCTTCCGGTTCCGGGCGAAGCCGAATATCCGCTTGATGAAGCCGGGCCCGTCGCTGCCCCAGAGGCCGAACTCGGTCAGCGCCATCGGCTTGTTCTTGGAGTACGACCACTTCCTGTAGAAGCCCGAGAGATGCTTCCAGTCGTTGTACCGGTTGTAGAAGTCAGTCCCGACCCAGTCGACCCACTTGCTGCCCGGCCAGTAGTTGTACGGAAGGTTCGCCCTCGTGGTCGGGGAGCCGGCCGGCAGGGGGCTCCAGACCAGAGAGATCGGCGCCTTGGGCAGCCGCCTCGGAAGGAACTTCGCCTCGCCCACGTTCTGCACCTTGGGCAGGTGCAGTCGCTTGAGCTGGGCGTTGATGAATCCCCGCTTGGCGCCGCCGCGGGTGATGATCGCGATGCGGCGGAAGGCCTGCTTGTACCAGCCGTAGGAGTAGTCGCCGCCCCGCACGTTCCCGGAACAGTCGACCCCGGCGTAGTAGTTCTTGCAGCGGTTGGGCTCACCGAGGGGCCGGATGTAGATCCTCAGATGCCTTCGGGCGGCCTGCGTGTTGATCCTGATCAGGTAATCGTCGCCGCGGCCGCGGGCGATCTGCTTGGGGGTGATCACCTCTTCTCCGTTATCGGCCCTGGTCGTTATGTGAAGCATCGGCCGGGCGTTCAGTGAGCGCCAGCGCGGCAGCGACTTGTCCCAGCTGTTGCCCCAGGCGTGAAAGGTCTGGATCACCGCAGGATGCTTGCCGACCGCCCGGGCGAACGAACGGAAATCGGATGCGTCACCGGTGTCTGTGACACCGAAGAACACCTTGCCAGGGGGTGGTTTGAGCACCGCGGCATCCGCTCTCGGGATCAGGCACAGAGCGAAAACAAGCGCCCCGAAGAGCGCCGCGAAAAGGAGCCGGTATTTGGTCCGGAGGGAAATGACCATAGTGAGGCAACAGGGGCGGACCCCCTCGGTTGCGCTT
>JAGQUR010000095.1 GCA_020438395.1 Solirubrobacterales bacterium
GGTCGAGGGCATCGAGTTCCTTTCCGAGGTCGGCCGGTTCGGTCACCGGCGCCTTGCAGGTGAAGTTCTCACAAACATACGCCGCCGGAGCCCCTTTCACCGCAATTCGTTCGCGCAAGAGTGGTGGAGTGTCAGTGCCTTCCGGGCCGGCCGCCATCACCAGGTTCGGGCGGAAGCGCCGCCGGGCTTCGCGAACAAGTGGTGCCGCGTCGCCCATGCCCGAGTCGGCGGTCCAGGTAATAGCGAGCTCTGGCGAAGACGAGCCGTAGAGGGCGAGAGCCTGGAGCAGGTGGCCGAAGGCGGAAGGCTGGCGCGCAATCGCCGGCGCCAACAGCTTGAGCACTTCCTCTGCCTTGCGGCGGTAGGTCGCTTCGCCAGTCAGGGCCGAGAGCTTCAGAAGTCCCAGAGCGGCCGACGAGGAACCAGAGGGGATGGGGTGGTCACCGACATCCTTGCGCCGGGCGATCAGTTCCTCATGGTCGTGCGAGGTGGTGAAGAAGCCGCCGCGGGCGGGGTCGGCGAAGCGGTCGATCATCGTCTCGGCCACGGCCCTGGCGCGGTCAAACACGGCCGGGTTGAAATCCGCCTGGTACAGGTCGAGCAGCGCCTCGAGCAGAAAGGCGTGGTCCTCCAGATACGCGTTGAGTCGGGCTTCGCCATGTCTCCAGGTGCGCAGCAGGTTGCCCTGGGTGCCGCGCATCCCGTTCCAAATGAAGTCGGCCGTGCGATGGGCCGCCTCGAGGTAGTCCGGCCGCTCGAGCACCGCGCCCGCCTCGGCGAGGGCCGAGACCATCAGCGAGTTCCATGAGCTGATCACCTTGTCGTCGAGTGCCGGCCGTACCCGTTTCGTCCTCGCCGCCAGAAGTTCGTCGGAAAGCTCCTCGAACCCCGGTTCGATTTCGTCCGGTGGAACGCCAGCCGGAAGGTGGAGCACGCTGCGTCCGTCCAGGTGGCCTTCCTCCGTCACGCCGAAGGCCTCGATCACGGCCGGAGCCCGGCCTCCGAGCGCCTCCCCGATCTCGGCCGGGGTCCAGGTGTAGAAGAGGCCTTCGACACCCTCCGAGTCCGCGTCCAGCGAAGCGTAGAAACCTCCCGAGGCGTCGAGCATCTCCGACATAGCCCAGTCCAGCGTTTTCTGGGCCACCCAGCGGTACCGGTCGTGGCCGGTCACCTGCCACGCCCGCAGGTAGGTGCGGGCCAGCAGGGCATTGTCATAGAGCATCTTTTCGAAGTGGGGGACCAGCCACCTGTCGTCGACCGAGTAGCGGGCGAAGCCGCCGGCCAGCTGGTCGAAAATTCCGCCGGCCGCCATCCGGTCAAGGGTCACTTCGACGGCGGCCGTCTCGCCCTGGCCGAGCAGGAAGTCGAGGGTCGAAGCCGGAGGGAACTTCGGGGCGGGGCCAAAACCGCCCAGGTCCATGTCCGCCTGCTCTGCGAGGTTGCCTGCCCGTCGCGCCGCCAGTTCCGGGTCGAGGTCTCCTTCGGGCGCACCGATCAGGGCGATCGCGCCAAGCCTGGTCCGCACGTCACCGGACTGGGCGAGAATCTCGTCGCGCCGCTCGTCCCATGCCTTGATCACCGCTTCCATCACCATCATGAAGCTCGGCATGCCGCGGGAATCGTCGGGCGGAAAGTAGGTGCCGCCGTGGAAAGGAACCCCGGCCGGGTCGAGGAAAGCGGTCAGCGGCCAGCCTCCCTGGCCGGTGATCGACTGGACCGCCTCCATGTAGATCGCATCGATGTCGGGCCTCTCCTCGCGGTCCACCTTGACCGGGACGAAGTGTTCGTTCATGTAGGCGGCCGTTGCCTCGTCCTCGAAGGATTCCCGCTCCATCACATGGCACCAGTGGCAGGCCGCGTAGCCGACAGAGAGCAGGATTGGCACCTGCCTTTCCCGGGCCTCGGACAGGGCTTCGGGCCCCCAGGGCTGCCAGTCGACGGGGTTGTCCTGATGCTGGAGGAGGTAGGGGCTGGTCTCGTCTGCCAGTCGGTTGCTCATGGGCACATCATCGAATATCGGGCATTCCGGCGTTTCGCATGGCAGGATTCAGGTGATGGCAATCGAGGCAACGATCTTCGGCGACTTCTGGCGCAACCAGATTGAGAGCAACCACCAGGAGGCGATCTTCCTGGTCCTGATCGGGTTCCTGCTCTCGTTCGGCTTCATCCGGATGAGCACCCGGCTGATGCGGAGCCCGAAAGTCCCGTGGTGGCCGGGCAGCATCGTCAGCGACGGTGGCCTCCACGTCCATCACCACGTGTTCGGGATCGTGATGATGATGATCTCCGGTTCCGTGGCCTTCGCCCTTGACGGCAACAGCCTCGGGTTCAACATCTGCGCGCTTGCCTTCGGTATCGGGATCGGTCTGACCATCGACGAGTTCGCGCTGTGGCTCCACCTCGAGGACGTCTACTGGTCGGAGGAAGGCAGGCGTTCGATCGATGCGACAGTGCTCACAGCACTGGTTCTCGCAATGATCATGCTCGGGGCGAGGCCCTTCGAGATCGGGTCGGACTCGGTCGGGATCCTGATCGCCAGCCTGATCACTGTCCTCTTCATCTTCATCGTGGTCGGGATCTGCTTCCTCAAGGAACGGGTCATGCATGCCTTCATCGGCTTCTTCATCTGGCCGGTCGCGCTCTACGGGGCCTGCCGTCTGGGCAAGCCGACGTCACCCTGGGCCAAGCGGCGCTACGGGGAAAAGAATCCGTCCAAGCAGAAGCGGGCCGAGGCGAGATTCCGACCCGGACGCAGGACGGATCGTTTCAAGGAGAGGTTCCGGGACCTCGTCGGCGGTGGATTGATCCACTCCGCCGACGATGAGAAGGAGACGCCGCCCTCGAGCGACGTCTCCTGAATCATCAGGCGGTTACGTCCTGGGCGAACTGCTCGAAGGCGTTGGCGTAATTGTCGAGGTCCTGTTCGGTGTGGAAGACCGAAAGGGTCCACTCTTCCTCGACCCCGGGGGTCATGAAGATGCCGTTGTTCATGTGGTATAGCCAGCCCAGGGTCGAGAGTTCGGCGTCAACGTACTCGGCGTAGTCGCGGTACTCGTAGAGCCGCTCGGGCGAGAAGATCACACAGCCCTTGGCGCCGATGCCTTCGGTGTAGGCGGGCAGGCCGTACTTGTCGATGATCTCCTGGCAGCGGCCCTTCAGGTACTCGTTCTTCTCGTTCAACTCGACGTAGGCCTCTTCGGTGAGGACCTTGGTCAGGGCCGCTTCGGCCGCCGCCATGACCAGCGGGTTGCCGTTGAAGGTGCCGTACTGCTTGACCCGGTCGTCTTCGACCAGCTGGGCGACTTCGTCCGACATGCCGATCGATCCGCCCGGGTAGCCGCCGCAGGTTGCCTTGGCGAGGGTGATCATGTCCGGAGTGACCCCGTAGTAGCCGGTGGCACCCCCGTGGGACATCGTCGCCCCGGTCTTCACCTCGTCGAAGATCAGCTTGATCCCGTACTGCTCGGTCAGTTCGCGAACGGCCTCGAGGTAGCCCTCCTTGGGCGGAATGATGTTGATGTTCATCATCGCCGGCTCGACGATCATTCCGGCGACCTGGTCGCCGATGTTCTCCAGCACCGCCTTGAGGGCGTCCACGTTGTTGAAAGGAACCGTGTGGGTCAGGTCGGTCAGGGCCTTCGGGGTGCCTTCGCCGTAGGGCACGGCGATCGGGTTTTCCCGGGTTCCGATCTGGTCGAGAGGCGGGGCGACCGAGACCATCACCGCGTCGTGATGTCCGTGGTAGGAGCCCTCGACCTTGAGGATCATGTCGCGGCCGGTGGCCCCCCGGGCCAGATGAACCGCGTCCATGGTCGCTTCGGTGCCGGAGTTGATGAACCGCCAGTGGGGGAGCTTGAAGCGGCGCTTCAGTTCCTCGGCGACCACGATCGAGTCGTTGGTCGGAGCTGCGAAGTGGGTGCTCTGGTCGATCCGGGCCTTGACGGCGTCGCCGATGGTCGGGTTGGCGTGGCCGATCACCATCACGCCGAAGCCGGCGTGGAAGTCGGTGTACTGGTTGCCGTCCACGTCCCAGACCTGGGAGCCCTTGCCCCTTGTCAGGTAGACGGGCCACGGATCCATCATCTGGAATGAGGAGGGGACACCGCCGGGCATGACCTCGACCGCGCGCTTGTACTCCTGGGCGGAGGTGCCGGTGCGGTTGCGGTAAATCTCCTGCTGCGCTTCGGTAAGCGAGGCGATCCGCTGGGGATCCAGGCCACTGTCAGACATCTGCTCTCCTCGGTCGTGGGACTCATGTGGAGCCTACATATCTGCACTTCCTGATTTCAGGCCGGAACGTCAGACCAGCGGCCGGGCCCTTGACGTTTTGACTAGTCCAGTGACAGGGCGACCGTTGCGGCCTCGACCATCCGCGGGTCATCGAGCCGTTCCCCGTATATGTCCCTCAGCTGGCCCATCCGGTAGCGAACCGTCTGGGGGTGTACGTGAAGTGCAGCCGCGATCTCGTCCCGTCTGCCCTGGTGAACCAGCCACGCCTTGAGAGTCACCCTCAGTTTTTCGGCGGCCGAAGGGCGGAGGCCCGAGAGGGGAGACAGGATGTCTTTCCGAAGGTCGTCCAGGGCGGCCGGGTCGGCGCTTACGACCAGTTCAGCCAGAAAGTCATCAGCGTCCGAGGTACCGGTATTTCCATCCGCGCCGATCAGGTCAAGCACCTTCAGTGCCCTTGAATACGACTCGCCGGCCAGGTTCCAGGGGCGCGCAGGTCCGATGACCACACCGCGCCCCTCCAGGGCACCCTTCAGATGCTCCCTCTCGTCGGGCCTTGAAGTGGGTGCGAGAACGAGCAGGCGATCTTCACCAGCCAGGCCAGGCAGGTCATCAGGGACGATCAGGGAACGGGCATCAATCAGGTTGCGAATGCCCTGCGCTCTTCCGGTCGCGACGATCACGGCCGAAACGGCTTCGGGTGGATCCCACTGGACTCTTTCCGCCTCATCCCGGAGGGCATCGACCGGACCGCCCGCGAGGATCCGGCGGGCCAGCTCTTCGAGCTGACGCGATCTGGACCTCTGGCTCGACTCGAGTTCGTGGGAGTAGCCGGCGACGCTCGAGGCAGACAGTTGGTCGATATAGGCGAAGATCATCTCGGCGAAGCGGGAGAAGAGTTCGATCGAGATGCCCGCGTCGATCGCGACCCGTGACCATTCCCGCCACGCCGCCCTGGCGCCGATCCGGTACGCGGAGAGGAGAACGTCGGTCGTCCGGCCACTGCGGAACTCGCCCCGGCCGAGGGCGAAGGATGCGTCGAGTGCGGGCTGGAAAGGGACTACCGCGTCGGCGGATCTCGACTCGGATGCGATTACCAGGAAGCCGCGGAGGGCCAGTTCCACCTGATTGTCGAGAGTGTCTCCTTCAGGGCCGCGCAGGGTGCCGTATTCGGGCACCTCGGCGATGACCGCGGCGGCCGAGGCTGTCGCGACATCGGGGAGAACCTCGCGCAGGCTCGCGATGACCGTTTCCGGCGGGAACAGAGATTCGGTGCTCATGGTGACCGAAGATAGCGCCTTACTTGTTCGGAATCAATAAAAACGGGCAACATAGTTCAACCAAGAGAGGCAAGATAATGCAGCTGGGATAGTCCACCCTTCTCGTATGCCGTCGCTTCTTTCACCGCGCCGCTCCGTCTCCGGGATCCGTACCGGGGTGACCGCCCTGGCGGAAAGGGTGGCGACACCGCTCGTTCCGTCGGACTACATCGACCTTGTTTCGCCGCTCGCTTCGGGCGCGGAACTGAGGGGACGGATCGTCGGCGTGCTGCCGGAAACCGCCGACGCGGCGACGCTGGTGATCAAGCCGGGCAGGGCCTGGGAAGGCCATCGACCGGGCCAGTACGTTCGCGTCGGGGTCGACATCGACGGAGTGAGGCACTGGCGGGCCTATTCACTGACCTCGTCGCCGGACCGGCCCGACCGGAACATCACGATCAGCGTCAAGGCGATCGAGGACGGCCTGGTCAGCAACCACCTGGTCCACCGGGTCCAGGCGGGAACGGTCATCCAGCTCGATCAGGCGACCGGTGACTTCACCCTCGGGGAACGGTCGGAGCGAAAGCAGCTTTTCATCACCGCCGGCAGCGGCATAACCCCCGTGATGGGGATGCTCCGTGGCCACCCCGAGAAGCTCAGGGGTTCCGTACTCATTCACTCGGCCCCGACCGGGCGGGACGTGATCTTCGGACGGGAACTGCGTGGTCTCGCGGACGACGGTCGCATCGAACTGATCGAGATCCACACCGACCGGGTCGGGATGCTCGCCCCGGCCAACCTCGAAGCGATGGTCCCCGACCTCGCAGAGCGGGAAATCAGGGCCTGCGGGCCCACCGCGATGCTTGACTCGATCGAGGAGCACCTCGAAACCCTGGGCCTTGCCGACCGACTCCACACCGAACGCTTTCGCCCTGTGGTCGTGGTCACGGGGGAGGGCGGGGTCATTGACTTCACCGAGTCGCAGATCAGCGCCGAGGGAGACGGAGCGACCCCGATCCTGGACGTCGGCGAGGGGGCCGGGGTACTGATGCCCTCCGGTTGCCGGATGGGCATCTGCTTCGGCTGCGTCGCCCCCCTTCGCCGCGGCGCCGTTCGCGACCTACGCAACGGCGCCCTGACCACCGCCACCGATGACGGTGACGGCGTGGTGATCCAAACCTGCGTCTCCGCAGCGGCGGGTGACTGCGATATCGACCTGTGAACCACCAACCCCCACCAGAGAGGGCATGACCATGACGACCATTCAGCACCTCACCACAAACCCGATCGCCCACCTCACCGAGGCCGACATCGAAAACCTCGGCGCCGAGCTCGACGCCATCCGCGAACAGGTACTCACCAGCCGCGGCCAACGCGACGCCGATTACATCCGGACGGTCATCACCGCCCAACGCCGCCTCGAACTCGGCAGCCGCGCCGTCCTGCTGTTCTCGCTGTTCCCCCCGGCCTGGCTGATCGGCACGCTCGGGTTGTCGATCTCCAAGATCATCGAGAACATGGAGATCGG
>JAGQUR010000096.1 GCA_020438395.1 Solirubrobacterales bacterium
TCGTCGACGACCGCATGCAGCGGGCACCGGCCTTCCTATTCGACTCGGCCAGGGAGGCCCGTGACTTCGTCGTCTGGCTGGACGAGCATTACGACGAAATCAGGGAAGCGGCCGAATCGAGCACCTCGACCGGCAAGCTGATCGAGATCGAGCGCTACCACGCGAGCCGCTTCGTATACACCCGTTTCGATTACACGACCGGCGATGCGGCCGGCCAGAACATGGTGAGCAAGGCGACCTGGTTCGCCTGCGAGTGGATCAAGAAGAACTACCCGCCACTCCACGACTACATGCTGGACGCGCAGCTCTCGACTGACAAGAAGCACTCGCAGATCAACACCCTCAAGACCCGCGGCAAGCGGGTTGTGGCCGAGATCACGATTCCCGGCGAGATCCTCGAGAAGCACATGCGGGTTACCGCCCGGCAGATCTACCGCAGCCGCCAGATCGCCACCCAGGGCGGCATGATGGCCGGCTCCGCTGCGAACACCCCGCACCCGGCGAACGGGATCGCGGCCACCTTCATCGCGACCGGCCAGGACGAGGCGAACGTGGCCGAATCCCAGGCCGCGCTCGGCTACGCGGAGCTGCGCGGGGACGCGTATTACTCGTCGATCACCCTCCCCTCCCTGATCGTCGCCACCTACGGCGGCGGCACCGCTCTGCCTACCCAGAGCGAATGCCTCAAGGTGCTCGGATGCGACGGCCCCGGCAAGGTCCGGAAGCTGGCCGAGATCGTCGCAGCCACGGTTCTCTGCGGTGACCTTTCGCTCGGTTCGGCGGTCGTCGCCGACGAATGGGTGGACGCGCATGATCAGCTCGGCCGGAATCGCTGATCCCGAGCGGCTTTTTCCGCCTCCTGGATCGCAATCGTCAACCGCTCCAGTTCGGCTTCGGACAACTGACTTTCGATCCTCGGAAAAAGTTCACGCTCCTCGAAGCGGACGTGAGAAGTCAGCAACTCTGCCGTCGCCACAAGGTCTTCCGGACTCGCCTCGCCCGACTCGATCTTCGCCGCCGCGCGGCGCAGGGCCAGGTGCTCACTCAGCATGCGGGCGACTTCAGGGTCGCGGTCCGGACCGGTCAATCCGGAACCCGGCAGGAGCACCTCCTCCTCGATCCGGAAATGGACCAAAGCCTCCTCCTCCCAGAACTCGACGAACTTACCGGCCGAGTCGCCACCGCCCTTCTGATCACGAATTACCTTCGCCGCGTAGAGCGCCTGGTGATGCTCGCGCGATAGCGGCTTGAGGGCTTCGGAGCGCTTCACTCGGAACCAATCCGGTTTCCGTGGGCTGGCTTGACATCGGGAAAGCCAGAAGGCGTCCGGACCAGATCGCGAGCAAGCCACCAGGCCATCGCTGCGGCCAGAGCGAGGATTGGTGCGAGCACGGCAATGTCTGCAGCCTCGCGGTTTCGCACCAGCACCACCGACAACTCGAAACAGGCCAGGACGACCAGCATTACTGCGATGCCACGATGGAAACGGCCCGCTTCGGAATGGGGCCAGGGGTCGACTGCACGGGTGACCTCACGGCCGCCAGTCGAATCCGTGCAGTCGCGCTTGGCCGGGCAGGCGTTGCAGACAGCCGCTCTCGCGCGGTACCTGACCAGTCGGCGTTCGCGATCGAACTCGGCCGGCCAGAGCTGCTCGCCCTGGTGGCAAACCCAGAAATCGTGTTGGGCGTCATAGTCGAAGCCAGAAGTGCGATAGGCCTGAGAGCGATTGTGGGTGTGACGGGAGAGCCACTCGAGGACGACTGCCCCGCCAAGCAGCAAGGCCGCGTAGGCGGCACCGAGCAGAACCTCGGCACTCATGTACCCGGAGTCGGATCGGTACGGGACTGAAATTCCGGCGGCTCGTCTTCCAGGCTGGTACCAGAGACGACCGTGAACAAATCTGCGCCCGCTTCGTCGTCCCCACCACCTCCTTCCCTGCTCCGGATCAGCGTGTACTTGACCCCGAGGAAGGTCATCCAGAGCACCGGGATCGCACCGAAGACAATGAAGATCAAGTCGCCTGGCAGCCGCAGCCACTCGATCATCTCGGTCGTCTTGTCGGTCAGGAAGTCGAGTTGCCTCGCCTCGAAATAGCCGTCGTTGACCGACTTGTAGAGCTGCATGATGCCGAGTGGCAGGAGCGTCGCGAAACACATCCAGGCGAGGCCGAGGTTGGTTCCCCAGAAACTCACCTTTGCCCATTTCTCTGGCCATTTTTTCGAAGGGATCATGTATCTCAGGCAGAACAATGCGAGTCCGATCGCCAGCATTCCGTAAACGCCCATCATCGCGGCGTGGGCATGGTTGGCGGTCAGGGCGGTTCCGATCTCGAAATAGGACACGATTGGCAGGTTGACAAGGAACCCGAAGACACCGGCGCCGAGAAAATTCCAGAACCCGACCGCGACCAGGAACATCACTGCCCATCGGTGCGGGAAGGCGGCATCGGATTTCGCCTCCTGGTTCGCTCCAAGTTGGAGAAACGACCAAGCTTCGACCGTGAGAAATGTGAGCGGCACCACTTCTATCGCCGAGAAGAAGGCACCGAGCGCCATGTGCTCGGCGGGGGTTCCCGAGAAGTACAGGTGGTGCATGGTGCCTACCACGCCGCCAACCGAATAAAGGCCGATATCCAGCAGGATCACCATTAGTGCGACCCGCTCCCGCACGACCCCGAGCAGGACGAACATGTAGGCGACCATCACGGTGGTGAAGATTTCCAGGAAGTCCTCTACCCACAGATGGACCACCCAGAAGCGCCAGAACTCGGTGATTGTGAAGTCCTCCGAGGTCCGGGCCAGCAGACCGACCGCGTAGAAGGCCGGGATCGCGCAGGCCGCCAGGAAGAACAACCAGGGCATGTTGCCAGGGTGTTCACGCCTCAGCCGGGATCGCATGACCCGGAAGAGCATGTATACCCAGACCAGAAGACCGACCACAAGCAGAACCTGCCAGAAGCGGGCAAGATCGAGGTACTCAAAGCCCTGAAGACCGAACCAGTTGGTGGCTGCATCGGCGATCACCCCATGGATCCCGAGGTAGGAACCGATCAGGGTGCCGAAGACGACGATTGCCAGCGCAACGAGCAGGAAGTAGCCCAACTTTCCCTGCCCCTTTGGTTCGCGCCGTGCAATCATCGGCGCGAGGAAGATGCCGGCCGCGACGAAGGAAGTGGCAACCCAGAAGATCGAGAGCTGGACATGCCAGGTCCGGAGCAGGTTGTACGGCAGGATTGCCGCCAGGTCAAAGCCGAAGAAGCTGGTCAGCTCGGCCCGGTAATGCTGCACGGCGGCACCGACGAAACACTGGATCAAGAATAACGCCGCCATTACGAAGAAGAACCATGCGGTCGACTTCTGGCCCGGAGTCAAGGTGACCTTCGACGGGTCGCGGAAGGAGACCACGGTCTGCTCGCGGCCGTGCCAACCGAGGTCCCGGTAGCGGCCGAAGGCGCCGAAGAGCAGTCCGATGCCTCCGAGCAGCGCGACCAGTGAAATCGCTGACCAGACCAGGGCGTTGGCGGTCGGCTTGTTGTCGACCCTCGGCTCGGGCGGCCAGTTGTTCGTGTACGAGTAGTCCTTCCCGGGCCTCTCTGCGGCCGCCGCCCAGGCGGTCCAGGCGAAGAAAGCGGTCAGGTTCCGCAGATCCTCTGGATCCGTGATCGCTTCCTTGCGCAGCCCGTTTTCGGTGTTGTCAGCCGAGAAGAAACGGGTGTAGTAGGGGATCAGCCTCTCGAACGCCTCGGCCTGGGACCTGGTGAAGGTGAGGGTTCCGGATTCCTCGTCGAACTGGTTTCTCCGGAACTCGTTGATTGTTTCCTGTCGCGCCACGTCGGCGCTGGGCATCGGCGACGGGTCCGGATCTTCGATCTCCATTCCGTCCTTGTCGACGGGTGGACCGCCCTTCTCAGCGATCGAGATGTTCGAGGAGCGGCGCAGGTAGTCGGCGGTGTAATCCGGGCCGAGGTAGGCACCGTGGCCGAAGATGGAGCCGTATTCCATAAGGCCGTTGTGCAGGAAGACCTGCTGACCGGCCGAAACATCGTCACCGTCAAAGACCAGATCGCCATTCGGATCGACGATCTTGACGGGTACCGGCGCACCTTCCTGGTAGGTGCGTAAAGCGAGTATTCCGAGCACGGTGAAGCCGAGCAACATGACGATGATGACCGCCTGCAACCAGCCTTTGCTGAGCAGGAAACTTCGACGGGCAGACTTCTCCTCCACGGATCTCCTTCCGCAGTTCGCCTCGCGGCGAGTCTGTAATCGGGACGAATGCTTCTTCGGGGTTTCTATATGCGGATCTGGGCAATGTCAAGTTCGCTGACCCTGGCAGCGTGTTTGTTGCTCCCCCGGGAGCTACGGATTCCCCATTACGACGCGCTGCTTGCGGACAAGTACTGAACTTTTCCGGCCCGCATGTCGCCAAGCCGCGTCCCGGTTGCTGCCAGGCCGTCCGAAAGATTGACAAGAATTCCTGTCAGTTGGTTAGGGTGGGGTCATGACTGCCGCCCCAGCAGCACCCCCCTCAAACCGGCTCGGCCATCCACCGATGGTCGACGAGTCGATGATCTCCCAGGTCTGGAAGGTCACCAACGCCAAGAATGAAATCTTCGACCAGGCCCGGGCGAAGTACGGAGACACCTTCGGCCTCAACCTGGCAAGGGGAAAGTGGTTCTATTTCGCCGATCCGGAAGACGTGAAGAAGATCTTCACCGCCAATCCGGCTGCACTCCACGCCGGCAAGGGCAACGAGATCCTCGCCACAGCTCTCGGCGAGCACTCTCTGCTGATACTCGACGAATCCGAGCACATGCGTCAGCGCAAGCTGCTCCTCCCCTCATTTCACGGCGAAAGGCTCGCCGCGCAGACCGGAGCAATGGAGCGGATCTCGGAGGAGGTCGTCGCCCGGGTTCCCAAAGGTGAGAGCTTCCACGTGCGTGACATGGCCCAGGACATCGCTCTCGAAGTCATCCTCGAGGTGGTACTCGGAACTGCTTCGACCGGCGCCCAGCACGACCGCCTCGGCTTGGCGACCCGCGATCTCCTCGAATGGATCTCCAAGGGCTACCGTCTGGCGCTCTCGACCATCTTCGGTCCCCGCAGCCGGCCAATCAAACGGATGTACAGACCGGCGCTGGCCCCGCTCGACCAGGGGCTCTACGGACTGATCGCCGAGCGACGGCAGGCGGGCGACCTCGAGGAACGTCACGACATCCTCTCGATGTTGCTGCTGGCCCGCGACGAGGACGACAGGCCGATGACCGACGTCGAGATCCGCGACGAGCTGGTGACGCTGATCGTCGCCGGACACGAAACCACCGCGACCGCCCTCGCCTGGGCGCTCGAGCGCCTGACCAGGGTTGACGGCGGCGCCGAGCGGCTCCACGAGGAGTCACTCACCGACGAGACCGAGTACGCCCGATGGGTTTCCCAGGAGGCTCTTCGTCTCAGGCCCGTCCTGGACTTCGTCCTCCGCCGGGTAATGGAGCCGATCGAGATCGGCGGCTTCCAGTTCGAAGAGGGCGACGTGCTGGCCCCGTCCATCTACCTGGTCCATCGCCGCGAGGACATCTACTCCGACCCGCTCGCCTTCAGGCCGGAGCGCTGGGACGGAGTAAAGCCCGGCACCTACACCTGGTTCCCGTTCGGTGGCGGGGTGCGGCGCTGCATCGGCATGCAGTTCGCGATGGCCGAAATGGAGATAGTGATGCGGGCGGTCGCCCGGGCCGGGATCCTGCTCCCCGTTGGCCCGGACGAACCGACCGTATCGAGATTCATCACCTCCTCCCCGAAGCGGGGAGGTCAGGTGAGGTTCGCCTTCTAGCTGATCAGCCGGCCGGCTCCGGGACTATCCGGATGTAGGGCTTCGGCTCTTCCCACTCGCCGAAGATCTCCTTCGCCTGCTCGTTGTTGACCGAGCCGGCGATGATCACGTCATCGCCCTTCTTCCAGTTGGCCGGGGTGGCGACCTTGTGGTTGGCGGTCAGCTGCAGCGAGTCGATCACGCGGAGGACCTCGTCGAAGTTCCGGCCGGTGGTCATCGGGTAGACCAGGATCAGCTTGATCTTCTTGTCCGGGCCGATCACGAAGACGTTGCGGACGGTCTGGTTGTCGGCCGGGGTCCGGTCGGCGGCGTCACCGTCGACCTCGGCGCCGAGCATGCCGTAGGCCTTCGAGATCTTGAAGTCGGCGTCGGAGATCAGCGGATAGTTCGGGGCAGTGCCCTGGGTCTCCTCGATGTCCTTGGCCCAGTCCTCGTGCTTGTCGAGCGGGTCGACCGAGAGGCCGATGATCTTCACGCCGCGCTCGTCGAAAGCCGGCTTGGCGTTGGCCATGTAGCCGAGCTCCGTCGTGCAGACCGGGGTGAAGTCCTTGGGATGGGAGAAGAGAACCGCCCACGAGTCACCGATCCAGTCGTGGAAATCGATCGTCCCTTCGGTGGTCTCGGCGGTGAAATTCGGTGCTTCCTGTCCAAGCTGGAGGGCCATGCTTGTGCTCCTTTTGGTGTTGCTGTGAAACGACGCCCGGTTGTGGCGGCACGGGCGGGGTCACGTGTCAGTGGTTGTTGAAGCAACTATAGCCCATATACCTGATCGGGATATAGGTATTTGTGTGAAAACCCGTGAAACCGGCGGATCCGCCGTCCCGGTGAGCTAGATCGAGCTGCCCGCCCCGTCGAGAAACGTGACCAGGGCCTCCGCCCCGTTCCGCTGGGCCGGCCCGCCCGCCATACCTCCCAGCATTCCCTCGCCGGTCATCAGCAGGAACTTGTACTTCTCGCCGCCATCGGTCTTCAGCTTCACCTCGATCGAGGAGGCGTCCATGATCCAGGAGGTCGGAGTGTCGCCCATGCCGCCACCGCCCCCGTAGCTGCCCTTCCGGATTTCGTCCTTGCGAATGAACGTGGCCGGCTCGTCGGTCATCTTGCCCTTGCGGTCGAGCGGCTGGATGATCAGGCGGGTGTCGGTCACCCCGAGCGCGCTGACCGTCTGCTTGAACATGCTGCGCTGCCAGTTGACCGCCGCCACCCCGTAGAGGGTCTCCCCCGGATCCATGAGCGACCGCAGGTGGTCACCGTGGATCCGTTCGAAGTCATTCTTGCGGTCCTTCTCCGGCTTGTCTGACTTCTTCGGCTTGAGTTCCATGCTCACTCCTCTTTCTGGATGCGGACCACATAGGAGGTGTAGTTGACGATCGGGCTGTCGCTGGCGGCTGAAGTGAACTCGTAGATGTCACAGAACTCGAATTTCGACCCGCTCTCCATCTCGTAGCTGCCGTTCACCGCCGCGGTCCGGCCGTGGGTGATGAAGTGGTGGAACTCGACCTTGCGCGCCGTCTTGCCGGCCATCGACTGAAGCCAGGCCCGCATTCCTTCGCGGCCCTCGATCGTGCCCTCGCCGACCAGCTCCCAGGTGATGTCCTCGGCCACGAAACCGAGTGTCCTGTCGATCTCGCCTTCGATGAAGGCGATGTTGAAGTCACGGAGCCAGGCTTGACGGGGCGAGTTGTTCCCGATCTCCGGCATGACGATCTCGGTGCCGCTCATCGGGCTCCACGCTCGTTCGCTCTCATGGCCCTACCCTAACCTCCGAATTGGTCGAACTAATCCTCCTAGCCAGCGGCACCGCGGTCGCAACCGGGGTTGGCGCGATCCCGGTGATGCTGCTCGGCGACCGGGCCCAGGCGATGGTGCCCTTGCTGCTCGGCATCGCCGGGGGCGTCATGGCGGTGGCCTCGGTGATGGGCCTGATCATCCCTGCCCTGGATCGCGGAACCGTGACCGAGGTGGCGGCGGGAATCCTGATCGGGGTCGGCTTCCTTCTGCTGGCCCGGCGCTACCTCAGCCATCTCCCCCAGGACTTCAGCCGGGCCGGTGGCCGCACCGGTCTGCTCGTGTTTCTGGTCCTGTTCGTCCACAGCCTGCCCGAAGGCTTTGCGGTCGGCACCGCCTATCAGGCCGATCCCGCGCAGCTCGGGATCTTCGTGGTCATCGCGATCGCGATCCAGAACATTCCCGA
>JAGQUR010000097.1 GCA_020438395.1 Solirubrobacterales bacterium
CTGAACAAGGGCTTCCCGCAGATGATGGACGCCCTCGAGGTCGGTCGCGTCAATGTCGCCGCCCGCGGCGTCGGTATCGCCCAGCGCGCCCTTGAGCTCGCCCTCCAGTACAGCCAGGAGCGCAAGACCTTCGGCAAGCCGATTGCCAACCACCAGGCGATCCAGTTCAAGCTCGCCGACATGGCGACCAAGCTGGAAGCGGCCCGTCTGGTCACCCGCAAGGCGGCCAACATGAAGGACGCCGGTATCCGGTCCGACCTCGAAGCCGGCATGGCCAAGCTGATCGCCTCCGAGACCGGCAAGGAATGCGTCGAAGAGTGCTTCCGGATCCACGGCGGCTACGGCTACTCGAAGGAATATGAGATCGAGCGCCTCTACCGTGACGCTCCGCTGCTTCTGATCGGCGAAGGCACATCGGAAATCCAGCGCATGGTGATCGGCAAGAAGCTGCTCCAGCGCCACAAGATCTGAGCATCAACCCGAGAGGGCCCCGGCTTGCCGTCGGGGCCCTTTCCATGTAAACACCCTTGCCATGGCCTCAACAGCGCAGATGATCGAATCCGCCGTCACCCACCTCCAGGAGGAGGTGCCGGCCCTGAAGAAGCTGAAGCTCGTCTTCGGCCTCGATCTCCGCGCCAAGGGCGACATGCAGACCTACCGGGTCGAGTTGCCGGGGCCGAAGGTGAGCAAGGGAAGAGGAGAGGACGAACGCTGCCGGGTCGAGATCGACCGTCAGCAGTTCAATCAGCTGGCCGACGACAAGAGCACGATCGGTTCCTACCGTCGCGCCGCAGAAACAGGCCACATCCGTTTCGAAGGCGATTCGAATGTGGCGAAGCTGGTCATCCGCGTCATCGAGGCGCATGAACAGCGGGCCAAGCTGAAGAAAGTCCACTGAAGTTCCCAACCAAAGGAAAACCCAACCAACCATGAGCGAAGAAAACAACGACTTCACCACCGACCAGGCGATCCGCGAAGAATCCGGATCCCACCCGTACGGCCGCTACCTCGAGGAGTTCGAGGTCGGAGCGACGTACAAGCACATGCCGGCCAAGACCGTCACCGAATATGACGATCACCTCTTCTGCCTGCTGACCATGAACCATCACCCGCTGCACATCAACGACGTTCACGCGAACGCCTCGCAGCAGGGTCGCAACGTCGTCGTCGGCCCGCTGGTCTACTCGCTGGCCGTCGGCATGTCCGTCTCCGACTTCTCCGGCAAGGCGATCGCCAACCTCGCCACCGACGAACTGGCCCATCCGGCTCCCGTCTTCCACGGCGACACCCTCTTCTGCGAGTCCGAGGTTCTCGAGGTACGCGAGTCCAAGAGCAAGCTCGACCGCGGCCTGGTCAAGGTTCAGACCCGCGTCTACAACCAGGACGGCGTCCTCGTCTGCCACTTCAAGCGCACCGCGCTGATCCCCCGCAAGGTTCACGGAACTCCCGGGGAGTAGCAGCTCGGGCAAAGCGCCCAGGACGCACCTGCCGGCGCCTGACTTCGTCGGACGCTCGACGGCTCGGGAGCGCACCAAAGTGCGCCCCCTTCAACGCCTTCGCTTGCCTCCTCGCCAGCCACCGGCAGGAGCGCCCTGTGCACTGCCCGCTGAAATCCTCGGCAGCGAACGGCTGGAGGCTCCTGGCATCCACCCGCCGGGGGCTTCCGGTTGGCCTCACTTGTCGCGGGTAGTCTTTTCCCATGGACTTCAAGAAGCTTGGTCAGCAGGTGGGGCAGCTCAAGAAGCAGGCCGAGGACAAGCTTGGCGACCGGGCCGAGCCCGACAACCTGAAGCGCGACGCGAAGGAACTGCGCGAGATCCTGGCCGGCGACGGCTCACTGGCCGAAAAGGCCAAGCAGGCCAAGGAAGAAGTGATCGACCGCGACAAGTCTGGCGAAGGGCCCGATGCGGGGGTACCCGAAAAGTAACGAGCGCTGCGCGCTCTGATTAAGGAGTCACTTTTCGGGCACCCCCGCACCGAACCCATCGAAAGCAGAGCATCACCAGACAGAGCCTCTTCCGACCATCATCTGGCGCTCGCGGAAGATGCGGGTTGATCCCCGAGGACCGGCGAAGACCGGCCCGACTGCAATTAAGTCAGTGAGTATCGCCCGAGGCGTGGGCGGGGGGTCGTGATTCCTCGGCCAGCGAGGTGATCTCGATCGTGCCCCGGGCAGCGTTGTTCAGGACTTCGCTCGCTTCCTCCGGGTTCCTCGCGTAGAGCTCGACAAGGAGGTGGACGGCGATCTCGTCGTCGTGGTGCTTGTGGAAACGGACGTGGGTGAAAAACTCGCGTGTGCCGGCATCGCCGAAGGCCCCGAAGGTCAGGGACTCGACAGCTTCCGGACCGGCGCAGGCCTCGACCTGGTCGGCACCTACTGTGACCGTGCAGGAGGCGACCCAGGGGGTGCCGGCGACCATCCGCTCCCAGCGGTCCTCGATCGGAACCACCCGGTCCCGCTCGAAGGTCAGGTGCGGCTGGTCATGCATGCAGTCGAGGCACTGGACCACCGACTCCTGGATCTCGTCGTCCCCCTCGGTCGGGATGCCCGTTTCCGGGTCGATCGGCCGGATCGCGTCGTAGTGGACCTGGACCTCGAGGTTGCGGGACCAGCAGCGGTAGCACCTCAGCCATGAAGAGATACGGGACTCCATGGTCATATCTTTGCGCCTCGTGGACCTCGGCGGCGGATGTCGCTCCCGGTGTAGGTCAGCTGCCGGACTGAGCCTTGTCGATCGCCTTGGCGATCTCGTCGGCCGCGGCGGTTGAACTTGAGGTCTGGACCGGCTGGATCTCGCCGTCGCCGACCTGGATTGCGAAGGAGGGAGTGCCGCTGAAGCCGAGGTTTGACGCCTGGGCGTCGGTCTGTTCGACCTGCTTCGCGATCGCCGCGGACTCGCGGTCCTTGTTCCACTGGTCGATGTCCGGAACGCCCGCGTCATTGGCGATCTCGGTCAGGAAATCGTCGGTCACGTAGCCGGAGTTCTCGATGCCCTGGTTGGCGTAGAAGTACTCGATGTACTGCCAGTAGCGGTTCTGCTCGGCTGCTGCGAGGGCGGCCTTCGCGGCGAGGGTGGAGTCCGGACCGAGAATCGCCCACTGCTTGAAGTCCCAGTTGGCCTTGCCGGGACGGACGACGTTCTTGATGATGGCCGGGGTGGCGTCCTTCGAGTACTGATCGCAGATCGGGCACTGGAGGTCACCGAATTCGTAGAGGGTGATCTTCGCGTCCGGGTTGCCGAGCGTGGTGCCGTTCTGGGGGATGCCGGCCAGCAGCTTGTTCACGTCAGACGAACTCTTCCCATCGCCACCGCCGCCACCGGAGCTGATCGCGACGATCGCCACGACCACTCCGATCACGACCAGAAAGGCCGCGATGCCGAGGATCTTGACAAGGTTCTGACGCTTGTCCGCGTTCTGGGCCTGGGCTTCAGCCTGAAGGCGCTTGTCGCGGAGTTCTTTTCTTTTCTGCTGCGATTTGGTGGCCATTGGGCTTGGATGCTACTAAGAGGCGGGATTTGGCTCTGGCTCGTCCGCGAGTGCGGGTTCCGGGTCGGAATCGCCGGTTCCGTAGTGACCGATCAGGCGGCAGCTGTTGACCACCAGCAGCATGGTCATGAGCACCGCGCTCGCCCAACACCACTGGCAGGCGGCGTGGATCTGCCAGAGCTCCAGGTAACGCAGCACCAGGCTCACAGCGAAGCCGAAGAGTGAGAGGCCGAAGGCGGCCAGCCTGGCGTTGTCACCCTTCCAGATCGTCGCGGCCATGATCGTCGTGTAACCGATCAGGCCCCAGATCGACATGTGGACACCAAGGAAATTGGCGTACTTGCTCTTCTCGACCGTGGCGCAGCCACCGCCCCCGCCGGCACACTGGAAGGGCTCGTTGGCGATCTGGGTCTTGTAGGCGATGTATCCGGCGACCACGAGGCCGAGGCCGGCCAGTACGCCCGAGGTGGCGCGCAGGATCCGCTCGCCCCTGGCGCCCCCGGTGCGGACCCCCCAGATCGCGAAGCCGGCAGCGATCATTGCAACGACGATGAACAGAATCCCGATCTCGATCGGAATGTCCTTGCTGATGATGAATCGCTGGTCTTCGAGCATGGGGCCGCGGAGCCTACACGGGACGGGCTTCCGGCCCGTCTGCCGGAACTGTCTCCCCGTCAGGGTCGTCGGTGCCGTAGAAGACGATCAGCCGGCAGGTGTTGACCACGAACAGCATGGTCATCGTGATAGCCGAAGAAACACACCACTGACAGACCGCGAGGATTTCCCAGAGTTCGAGGTAGGTCAGATAGAGGCTGAACCCGAATCCGAACAGGGCAAGGAAGAACGAAGCCATCCGGGCGTTGTCGCCCTTCCACAGGGAGGTGCCGAGAATCGAGAGGTAGCCGATCAGGCCGAAAACGGAGACGTGAATGCCCTGGATCCTTGAGTAACTGCTGTGCTCGACGGCAGAGCAGCCACCGCCACCCCCGACGCATTGGGGGATCTGATCCATGACCACGACCGTGACGACGACATAGCCGGCGATTCCGATGCCGACCAGACTGAGGATCGCGGCGGTGGTGCGGAGGATGCGCTCGCCGCCATCCGGTCCGCGCCTTACACCCCAGATTGCCCCGGTCGCACCGATCAGCGTCAGGACCAGCATGATCCCGGCGATGATGCCCGGGATTCCGTGAGTCAGCAGGTGAAGCTGATCACTCACGGGGCCAGGAACCTCCTAAGCGGGCGCGGCCGCCGAGTCCTCGTGTTGTGCTGCGACCAGATCGACGAATTCGCTCATGATCTCGTTCATGTCGAAGTCCTTCGGGGTGAAGACTCCGGCCACGCCGGCCTCCTTCAGGCGGGCGGCGTCCTCCGGCGGGATGATGCCACCGGCAACCACCGGAACCTCTACGCCTTCCTCCTTCAGCAGGCGCACGACCTCCGGAATAAGCTCCAGATGGGACCCGGAGAGGATTGAAAGACCGATCAGGTCCACGTCCTCCTGGACCGCCGATTCGACGATCTGCTCCGGAGTCAGGCGGATGCCCTGGTAGACGACCTCCATACCCACGTCACGGGCCCGCAGAGCGATCTGCTCGGAGCCGTTC
Source organism: Solirubrobacterales bacterium (assembly GCA_020438395.1). GTDB lineage: Bacteria > Actinomycetota > Thermoleophilia > Solirubrobacterales > 70-9 > 67-14. The sequence continues at coordinate 5,100 of JAGQUR010000097.1, forward strand.
GAGTGGCCGTCGAGACCGGGCTTTCCGACCAGCAGGCGGATCCGGTGGCCGATCTGTTCGGACACCTCGTCCACCTTCGCCCGGACGTCGGTCAGTACGTCGCGGTCGCCGGCAGGGGCGGCGCCGCCGACACCGGTCGGTCCGCGGTAGGCGCCAAAGACTTCGCGGAGGGTGGCCGCCCACTCGCCCGTGGTCGCGCCGGCCTTGGCGGCGGCAATCGTCGCGGGCATGATGTTCTCGTCGGTCCCGGCGATCCGGGCGACCTCCGCCAGGGCCTCGTCGACCGCGGCCTGGTCCCGGTTCGAGCGCCACTGGTCGAGCGCCTCGATCCGTTCCTTCTCGACCTGCGGGTCGGGCTTCATGATGCCGCCGTCGGCACTCGCGGTCAGCGGTGAATCCTCGGTCTCGGTGTACTTGTTGAGCCCAACGACGGTCTGCTCACCGTTCTCGATCCGGGCGAAGCGTTCGCGATGCGACTCGACCAGGCGGGCCTTCATGTATGGCACCGCTTCGACCGCGCCACCCTTTTCGGCGACCACGGCCATTTCGTCCCGGGCGCCCGACATGAACTCTTCGACCAGGCCCTCCATGACGACCGAGCCCTCGAAGATGTCCGGGTATTCGAGCATGTCCGTCTCGAAAGCCAGGACCTGCTGGATGCGGAGGCTCCACTGCTGGTCCCAGGGGCGGGGCAGGCCCATCGCCTCGTTCCAGGCCGGCAGCTGCAGTGCGCGGGCCCGGGCGTCGCGGGCCAGGGTCACGGCGAGCGCCTCGACCACGATCCGCTGGATGTTGTTCTCCGGCTGGGCTTCGGTCAGGCCGAGCGAGTTGACCTGGACGCCGTAGCGGAAGCGCAGCATCTTCTCGTCGGTAACGCCGTAACGCTCGCGGCCGATCTCGGTCCAGAGACGTCCCATTGCCTTCAGCTTGGCGATTTCCTCGATGAACCGGACGCCGGCGTTGACGAAGTAGGAGATGCGCCCGAAGACCTTGGGGAAGTCCTCGTCGGAAACCTGGCCACGGGCCTTGACCTCATCCAGCACGGCGATCGCCGTCGACATCGCATATGCGATCTCCTGGACTGGGGTCGCTCCCGCTTCCTGCAGGTGGTAGCTGCAGATGTTGATCGGATTCCAGCTCGGGATCTCGTTCACGGTGAAGGCGACCATGTCGGCGATCAGCCGCATCGAGGGCTCCGGCGGGAAGGCGTAGGTGCCGCGGGAGAGGTACTCCTTGATGATGTCGTTCTGGGTGGTGCCCTTGAGCTGGGCCCGGTCCACGCCCGTGTTCTCGGCGGCGGCGACATAGAGGCCGAGCATCCAGGCGGCGACCGCATTGATCGTCATCGACGTGTTCATGTTGTCCAGCGGGATCTGGTCCAGCAGGGTTTCCATGTCCCCGAGGTTGGCCACCGAGACGCCGACCTTTCCGACCTCGCCGCGCGAAAGGGCGTGATCCGGGTCGTATCCGGTCTGGGTCGGAAGGTCGAAGGCGATCGAGAGTCCGGTCTGGCCCTTGGCCAGGTTGCTCCGGTAAAGCTCGTTCGAACGGCGGGCATCGGAATGGCCCGCGTAGGTGCGCATCACCCAGGGGCGATCGTGTTCGGGCAGGCGGTGGTCGCTCATGGAGCCGATTCTACCGGCGATAGGTCGATTCCGACCCCTCCCGGCGGAGTGTGAATCGGTCACGCAGCATTTGGAACAGGACTGCCCGGGCGCACCATTCGACCACTTGCTGTGTTTAGGCTCTTCACATGCGTTCCCTCATCAAAAACCCCCTCCTGCGGGCAGTCCTGGCCGCAGTGTCCCTCGGTGCCGTCGTTTTCGTGGCCAATGCCGCCGCCGGAACGATCCTCGTTTACAAGAACGACCTCGACACCGTCGAAAGCCGCGGCCAGATTCACCAGATGGCCCCGCGTGCCAACTGCATCCGCGGTGGCTCGCCCAACGCCTTCAGGTTCAAGCTCGGCACCAAGGCGAAGGAATGCTTCTACCGCGTCCCGATGGCCGGCACGAACATGCAGGTGACCGCTGTGGCGAGACTCTTCAAGTCGACTCCGATCAAGGTCCTCAAGCGGTCCTACGTCGGCGTCAGCCTGCGCCAGGACGCCGATGGCAGCCGTTATCAGTTCGTCGTCTGGCCCTACACCCGTCGCTACGGACTCCGCAAGGTTCAGCCCGGCGGCCAGATCCTCAATCTCGGCAGCCGCAAGGCCGGCAAGAAGGTCAATGGCCCGGACAAGGCCAACCGTCTTACCCTCCGTGCTTTCACCGGTCCCAAGGGCGGCGCCCAGGTGGTCGGTTGGGTCAACGGCCACAAGGTCGCGGCAGTCGGAGACAAGCAGGGCAACTCGCTGGCCGGTCACGACACCAGCATCTCGATCGGGTCCAAGTACCCCGCCCGGGGCGCAATCGGGTCTTTCGCCGACGTACGGGTAGCGATCCCCGACCCGTACTAGGCCCGGGCGGCCCGGGCAAAGCGCTCAGGAACCGCTCACGGTAGGTGCCGGTTCGGCAGCGCCGCCCCGGAGGCCCTTGGCACCCACTCGCTGAAGGTCGGGCTCCGCAGCGCACGGTGTAACAAGTTTTGTGCGTTATCTGCGGGAAATGTGTTTCGCCTTCCATGGGCCGACGCCGGGCGGGTGGTGCTGCAGGATTGTGACCGGCGGGGCGCCCGAACCTGCGTCAGGGTGTTGGCGGGTCCACGGCCTCACCCCCGGCCCCGCGGCTTGACCACCGAGCACGGGGATGCAAGAGAAAGGGCCCCGGTTTCCCAGGGCCCTTCTCGAATGCTTGTGGCTTCCCGTCAGCTCGAGGCTACGACCGGGGAGCACCAGACGGGGAGGAGGGGCTTGTCGTAGAGGTCGATGACCTCCGACCGGATCGCCGAGATCTCCTCCGAGAACCAGTAGGCCTCGAAGTCGGACTTCTTCTCCCAGCGGGTCACCTGCCGGAAGAGCAGCGGATCCTCGTCCGAGCGGTAAATCTCCCAACTGGTCGCTCCGTAGTCGGTCGCCTTGGCCGCAGCGGGCTCCCAGCGGTCGATCCAGCGCTGCGAACGGAACGGGGTCACATGCCAGGAAATCTCGGAGATGTAGGTCATCGGTCTTCCTTCTTCCCGTTGGTTGAGGTTTAGGCTCCGACCTCGGCCCGGATCGCGCCCGGACCTTCCTCTTCGCGCCCTTCGTCCTCGCTCTCGGCGCCGACCAGGATGGCGATCTTGCCGAGGTGACGGTTCTCGTGGAGCATCTGGTGAGCCTCGGGAACGCCATCGAAGCCCATGGTCTTCCAGAGCACCGGCTGGACCTTGCCCTCGGCCATCAGCTGGTTCGCCTTCATGCACTCGTAGGCATTGGCGAAGTGGGAGCCGATGATCTCCTTCTGGCGCATCCAGAGGTAGCGAACGTCGAAATCGAGCGTGTAGCCGGAAGTGGCGCCGCAGATCACGACCTTGCCGAACGGCTTGACCGTGAATACGGAGGTCGGGAAGGTGGCCTGGCCGACGTGCTCGAACACGACGTCGGGCGAGTCACCAAGGATCTCCTTGCAGCGCTTGGCGAAGGCACGCGACACCTTGAAGCGCTCCTTTTCCTCTTCCGGAGTCTCGTTGCCGGTCCGCATCATGCCCGCGAACTCGTTGCGGTTGATGTAGTCGACGGCGCCGAGCTGCTTGACCAGCTCGCCCTTCTCGTCGGAGGAGACAACGCCGATCGCGTTGGCACCGGCCGCCTTGCAGAGCTGGACGGCGAAGACGCCGAGACCGCCGGCGGCGCCCCAGATCAGGACGTTGTGGCCGGGCTGGATCTTGGCCTGGTCCATCAGCATCCGGTAGGCGGTGAAGTAGGTGAGGCCGTAGGAGGCGCCTTCAGCCCAGGAGAGGTTCTTCGGGCGCGGCAGGAGCTGCTGGGCCTGGACCTTGGTGAACTGGGCAAAGGAGCCCCAGGTCGTCTCGTAGCCCCAGATCCGCTGGCTCGGCGCGGCCATCGGGTCGAGGCCGTGAACCTCGACGTCCTCGTAGGAGGCCTGGTTGCAGTGGACGACAACTTCGTCGCCGACCTTCCAGCGGGTCACGCC
>JAGQUR010000098.1 GCA_020438395.1 Solirubrobacterales bacterium
AGCTTGCGCTGCGTGCGGATCAGCTTGTTGATCGTCTCGACAATGTGTGCCGGGGTGGGGATGGTGCGTGCCTGGTCGGCGGTCGCACGCGTGAGCGCGTGGCGGATCCACCAGGTCGCGTAGGTCGAAAACTTGTAGCCGCGCCGGTAATCGAACTTCTCCACGGCGCGAATCAGGCCGAGTGAGCCTTCCTGGATCAGGTCGAGGAAACTGAGCCCGCGGCCGAGGTAGCCCTTGGCGATCGACACCACGAGCCGCAGGTTCGCCTCGACCATCTGGCGTTTCGCCTCCATGTCGCCGCGCTCGATCCGCTTGGCCAGCTCCACCTCCTGCTGCGCGGTGAGCAATTCGACCTGGCCGATCGAACGCAGGTAGAGGCGAAGCGAGTCGAGGGTGGCGTCGGAGCCGGCCTCTCCCGCGCCGACCGATGCCGCAGCGCCATTCGTCACAGTCGGAATCGGCTCCGCCTCGATCGGTTCGGCGCCTTCAAGTCCAGCGCTGCCTTCGAGTTCCGGTGCACCGTTCAGGCCGGACCCGGTTGCGACTCCGGTGCCCTCCCGAACCTCTGATTGCTCCCGGCTGATCAGCTCGATGCCCTGCTCGCTCAGCCAGCCGTTGAGTTCCTCAACCTGACCGCGACTGATATCGAGCTCGGAAACCGCCTCCGCGACCGCCTCGAAGGTCAGGTAGCCGCGGTCCCTGCCCGAAGCGGCCAAAGCCTTCAATTCGTCGGTTTCGAACTCCATAACTACCCCCAATAAAGAATTCCCACTAATGGAAACCCTGAGTTCGTGCGCGGTTGCGGAATTATACGAAGTGTGAATCACCGGCCACTCGGGCTGGTTACTAGGCTGTTCACAGCAAGATGAATCCCGAAATCGCACTTTCCCCAAATGCCATCGATGTTCAGGCCTCCCAGCCCGCCACCAGGGTCAGTCTTTCCCGGGTCGGCGTGACCGGAGTCGAGAAAGTCGTGAGCATCGGCGAAGACGGCCACTACCACGCCGAACTCGAGTGTTACGTCGACCTGGCGCCCGACCAGGCCGGGGTTCACATGTCCCGCTTCGAGGAGAACGTCTCCGAGGCGATCGAGGAGGTTGTGGCCAACGAGTCGATGCGGGCCGAGCAGCTCGCCGCCCGGATCGCCGAGCTGGTCCGGGTGAAGCAGAAGGGCCTCCGGGCCGAGGTCTCGATCAACGCCCGCTACGCCCAGAAGATGCCGGCGCCGGTCTCCGGAATCGAAAATCAGGAGATCTACAACCTGCTCGGCACCGCGGTCGCATCGGCCGACGTGACCCGCACCGTGACCGGCGTTCAAGCCCAGGGCATGACCGCCTGCCCCTGCGCCCAGGAAATGGTCGCCGACCTCGCCCGCGGCCGTCTGGCCGAAAAGGGATACACCGAAGACCAGGTCGAGGAGATCATCGAGGAGGTGCCGATCGCGACCCACAACCAGCGGGGAATCGGAACCCTCTGGATTGGATGCACCGAAGGCGGACCCGACCTCGACGCCCGCGACATGCTGCGTCTGGTCGAGAGCTCGATGAGCTCCGAAATCTACGAACTGATGAAACGGCCCGACGAGATGTCGGTCGTGGTCAAGGCCCATGAGCAGCCCCGCTTCGTCGAGGACTGCGTGCGGGAGATGATCCGCCAGGTGCTCGAGACCTATCCCGACCTGGCCGATGACGCTTTCGTGATGGCGAAGCAGGAAAACCTCGAAACGATCCACCGACACAACGTGGTCGCCGAGCGGTTTGGACAGATCGCAGACCTCCGTCAGGAAGTCGCCGGGGAGAACCCGAGCCGGCGGCATCTCACCATGAAGGAGTGGCTCGAGCTCTCGGCCTAGGCGGGAGCCGGCACCCCGCTAGGGGATCGGGTCCTGTTTGGCCACTGTTTTCTCTTTGGCCCTTTGTTCTTCGATTCTCTTTCTGAGGCCGAAGAAGTAGTCGAAGCCGCTGATTACCGTGGCGGCCAGGGCCAGGTAGACGAGGATGTCGGCCCAGAGCGGGGCCGGGTTGAAGATGATCAGGGCGAATACCGCGGCGATCTGAAGCACGGTCTTCACCTTCCCCATCCAGCTGGCGGCGATCACGACGCCCCGGTCGGCGGCGATCGACCGGAGGCCGGTGATCGCGAACTCACGGGCGATGATCACCATCGCCACCCAGGCGGGCAGACGGTTCAGCGAAACGAGGGAGATCAGCGCGGCGGTGATCAGCAGCTTGTCGGCCAGCGGATCCATCAGCTTGCCGAAGGTCGTGACCGAATCCCGCGAACGGGCGATGTAACCGTCCAGCCCGTCGGTCAGGGCGGCCAGGGCGAAGACGATCGCCGCCAGCATGTCGCCGTTGGGGGTGCCGTCAAGCAGCGCCACCACGACCACCGGCACCGCGAGGATGCGGAGAAGGGTCAGGACATTGGGGAGGTTCAGCGGTACCACGGCCCGGCCCCGCTACCCGACGTCAGGCCTTGGTCTCGGTCTTCTCGTCGAGCTCGGACTTGGTTTTCTCGTGCTTCTCCTCTTCCTCGCCGCCTCCGCTCAGCGAATGGCGGAAGTTGCGCACGCCCTCGCCGACCGACTTGGCGGCGGCCGGAATCCGCTTGGGACCAAGGATCAGAACGGCGATCACCAGCACGATGACCAGCTCGAGAGGACCTATGTTCGGCAGGAAACCCATGTCCGCCACCTAGTGTACGGACCATGACCGGAACTGACCGGACAAGCCGCCTCGATGAACTGGAACAGGCGATCACCGAATGCCGGCGCTGTCCCCGGCTCGTGACCTGGCGGGAGTCCGTGGCTGCCGACCCGCCCAAACGGCACCGCGGCGAGGAGTACTGGGCCCGGCCGGTACCCGGGTTCGGCGATCCGAAGGCCCGCATCCTCGTGCACGGCCTCGCCCCGGCGGCCAACGGCGGCAACCGGACCGGCCGACCCTTCACCGGGGACCGTTCCGGCGACTGGCTCTTCGCGGCGATCCACCGGGCGGGACTCTCCAACCAGCCGGAAAGCACCGGTCGCGACGACGGACTGGAACTCCGTGACACCTTCGTCAACGCGGCGGTCCGCTGCGCCCCGCCCGAAAACAAGCCCCTCCCCTCCGAGCGCGACAACTGCGCCCCCTGGCTCGAAGGCGAGCTGGAACTGCTGACCGAAGTGAAGGTCGTGATCGCGCTGGGAGGTTTCGCCTGGGAAGCCATGCTCCGGACCGTGCGCGGCCTCGGCGGCGGGATTCCGAAACCGAAGCCGAAGTTCGGACACGAAACCGAAGTGACCCTCGAGGCCCCGGCGGGGGCCGACTGGTCCGGGCCGGAGCGCTGGGTCCTGCTCGGCTGCTTCCACCCGAGCCCCCTGAACACGCAGACCGGACGGCTCAGCGCGGCGATGCTCGACGACGTCTTCGCGCGGGCCCGCGATCTGGCCGCTGCCGGCCCGTAGGCTGGCCGGCCCGGGGTCGGCCGCCGACGCCCGAGCGACCGCCCGGGCCCCCGCAACTTGACGCGAGCCGGTGGCCTGCAAGAATGTGGCCATGTTCGGGAGAGGTCAGGGAGTCCCCGGAAGGAGATGGGGCCGCGTCGCCTTGGGTGGTGTCGTGGCAGCCGCCCTCTGCCTCTTTGCGGTGCGCCCCGTGATCGGCGACATGCTGAACAGCGAGCCGGACCCGGCTCCGGTCGTGGTCGCGGCGACACATCCGGCGACTTCTGCCCAGGTCGCCGACGCAAGGGGGCTGCCCGGGACGGGCCTCGCTGCCGGTGCCTCCGCTTCGACGACCAGGAAGTCGAAGTCCGGAAGGAACACAAGGGTGATCCGCACCGTCTATCGCCGGGTCAAGATCAACTCCCGGATCACCGACCAGGAAATCCTGACCGAGGAAGGCAAGGGCACCTTCGTCGGGATCAAATGCCCGAAAGGATCGAAGGCGATCTCCGGCGGGGTGCTGAGCAAGTACATCAACCTGCTGGTCTCCTCTTCGGCTCCGAATCACCCGTTGACCCGCAAGTACACACCGAACATCTGGTGGCTGACCGTGGTCAACGTGAACGTCGACGGAAACGGCGGCACCCTCCCCTGGCTCGGGGTCGTCAACTGCCTTTCACCGGTGAAGCTCGGCTCCGGCTGAGCGGGACCGACTACTGCGCGGCCAGGGCCGAAGCCTTGCCCGCGCAGTCGTAGATCACATTCGAGTCGGTCGTGCTGTCCGTACCGTTCGACGAAGCAGAGGCGGTCCCGGACTGCTGACCGGCCGAGGCTCCCGTGGTAGTCGAATCGGTGCCGCTCGATTCGAGCTGGACCGGCTCGCAGGCCTGGGTCACCGCGGTCATCAGCTCGGATGAGCCGACCCGGCCATCGGCCGGCGAGGTGCCCTGGTCGCTGGCGAGCACCCAGCGGACCTCGCCGTCCTTGACCCTTTCGGCCAGCCAGCCGACGTCGACTTCGCTTTCCCGACCGGAGAAACCACCGAGGGCGACGATTTCGACGTCGCTGTCACCGGTGCCTTCGATGATCGAGCCGGAAGCCGTCTGCTGGCCGGATACGGCAACGTTGCCGCCCCCGTTCGCCTCGGCCGTGGCGATCGCCGAGCTGAGGTCCTGACCGCCGTCTCCGCCCATGCCTCCGCCCGGTCCACCGGTCATGCCGGGGAAGCTCCCCGTGCCGGAGCTGGAGCCGGTACCGGAGCCGCTGGCTGACTGGCCGGGCATCGCCGGGAAGTTCCCTGTGCCCATCCCGGGAGGGGCCATGCCGGTCGGCGGGGTCATGCCGGTCGGCGGGGTCGGGAACGACTGGCTCGAAGAGCCCGAACTACCTGGCATGCCGGGGAATCCGCCCTGGGTGGAGGAGCTTCCGGACTGGCCGGGCATTCCCATGCCACCGGGACCACCGCCCATGCCACCGGGACCGCCGCCCATCGACTGCGAGGAGGGTCCGCCGGCCGGGAAGGTGCCACTCGTCGCGTGTCCGAGCGTCTGGACGGACCAGATCGCCGGCACGATCATCAGCACGCCCGTCAGCCCACAGGCCGCGAAGGTTCGCAGGCGCTGGTCGTCGAAACGTGCCAGAACCACGGCGGCCGCGATCCCGGATCCGATCAGGATCGGCACCAGCCAGCCGTAGCCGGAGTCGGTGTTGAAGATGACAACGATCTCCCCGACCACCGCGAGTGCGATCGCGGGAATTGTGAGGGGACGGAGATTGCCCTTGACGCTGATCAGACCGGCTACCGCCGCTCCGCAGAGAGCCGCTGCGAAGGGGGCCAGCTGGGCCACGTAGTACGGGTGGAAGATCCCCGAGGCGAAGCTGAAGACGACGGCGATGGTCAGGAAGATGCCGCCGGTGGCGATCACCCAGCCGGTGCGGGGGTCGTTGCGCCGGAGCCGGCTCTGGATTGCCACCAGGGCGCCGCCGGCAACCGAGAGGCCGAGCATCCAGCCGATCTGGCCACCCAGCGTCGAGCCGATCAGCCGGAAGAGGCCGGTATCGCCGCCGAAGACGGAGATCCCGCCACCGCCACCTGGTCCACCACCCATGCCACCGGGTCCGCCGGCCTGGCCGGACACCCGGCCGACCCCGTTGTAGTTGGTGATCAGCGACCAGATGCTGTTGTCGGAGGTTCCGGAAACCCAGGGCCGGGAACCTTCCGGCGTGAGCCAGACCAGAACCGGCCAGGCGAGGGCGGCCACCGACATCACTGCGCCGGCACCGAGCAGCTGCCAGAAAGCACGCAGGCGACTGCCGCCCGGGGCGACCCAGATCCAGGCGAGGGCCAGGGCCGGGAGCAGCATCAGGGCCGCGCTCATCTTCGTTTCGAAGCCGAGTCCGACCATCAGGCCGGCCAGCAGCAGCCAGCGGGTCCGACCGTCCTCGAAGCCCCGGACCACGAACCAGAGCGCAGCCACCGACAGCAAGGTCAGCAGGGCGTCCGGGTTGTTGTGCCGGAAGATCGCCACGGTGATCGGGGTCAGCGCGAAGACGAGTCCTGCCGTACTGCCGGCGACCCGGCCGAAGACCCGCCGGGTGAGGTCATAGACGAGCACAGTCGAGGCCACGCCCATCAGGGCCTGGGGAATCAGGATCGCCGCCGAGCTGAATCCGAAGACCCGGACCGAAAGCGCCTGGACCCAGAAGGCAAGCGGCGGCTTGTCCAAAGTCATCACGCCGGCCTGGTCAAAGGAGTTGAAGAGGAAGTTGTGCCAGGACCCCGACATCGACTTGACGGCGGCCGAGTAGTACTCGTTGGCCCAGCCGTTCTGGTCGATCGCCCAGAGGTTCAGGACCGCGCTCAAGGCGACCAGGACCCAGACCTCGGGCCTCACCCTGGTGAAGGCGGCGGCCACCCGGCGGGTGCCGTTGCGGAACCTTCCCGGTTCGGTCTTTTCCCCGAGCGGGGCGGTCGTCGGAGTGGCGGAGGTATCCATGGCGGACATGCTGGCCCGTGACGCTGTGTGCTCCCCGCATGTTTCCTGAGAGAAGGCTGGGAAGGAAATTCAGACTCTTCTCAGGAAACTCACAGGCAAGACCGAGAAGATGTAGTCGTGATCCAGACCGCCGAAGAAACTCTCGCCCGGGTTCTCGTCGTTGATGACGAGCCGAATATCGCCGATGTCATCTCGATGGCCCTCAAGTACAACGACTTCACGGTGGCCACCGCCGCCGACGGCAACGAGGCCCTCGAGCAGGTCTCCGACTTCCGGCCCGACCTGATCGTGCTGGACGTGATGATGCCCGGCCTCGACGGCTTCCAGGTCGCCAAGCGCCTGGCCGAACGCAGCAATGACGTCCCGATCCTCTTCCTGACCGCCCGCGACACGACCGACGACAAGATCCGCGGCCTGACCATCGGCGGCGACGATTACATGACCAAGCCGTTCTCCGTAGAAGAGCTGATCGCGCGGATCAAGGTGATCCTGCGCCGCTCCGGCCGCAGCCGCGAGGAGTCGCCCCGCCTCACCTACCTCGACCTCGAACTCGACGACGACACCCGCGAGGTGTTCCGTGACGGCAACCCGATCGAGTTGACCGACACCGAATTCCGTCTGCTCCGCTACCTGATGAGCAACCCGCGCCGGGTCCTTTCCCGGGCGCAAATCCTCGATCATGTCTGGGAATACGACTTCGCCGGCGACGCCCGCGTACTCGAGACCTACGTCAGCTACCTGCGGCGCAAGCTCGACAAGTACGGCCCGAGCCTGATCGTCACGGTGCGCGGAGTCGGCTACGCATTGCGCGAACCCAAGGGCTGACCATGTCGCTGCGGCTGCGGCTCCTGATCGGGATCCTGGTGCTCGCTGCCGCGGGACTCCTGACCTTGGACTTCGTCTCCTACCGGGCCCTGGAAAACCACCTCTCCGACCGGGTCGACGAGCAGGTCCAGAGCGCCGCGATGTCGCTGGCGCCGGAACTTCGCGAGAAAGCCGGGATCGTAGACATCGGGCCGGTCTTCCCGAGCGGATCGGGATTCGACCATCCGCCGCAGGGCGGGTCCTCCGGCCGGCTCGGGCCGGGTGGCGGACTGCCGAACGAGCTCCCGCCCGGAACCTTCGCCCAGTTGAAGTCCTCCAGCGGGGAGGTTCTGGCGACCGCCGTTTTCGGTTACGGCACCACGAGCGTGACCAGACCCGACCTGAGCGGGGACATCCCCGTGAGCGAATTCGGGCAGCCGCTCAAGACGGTGACCGTCGGAGCCCGGGGCGGTTCCGGCACGCAGTTCCGGGTGAGCGCCGTGGCCGACCAGGACGGGCGGGTGACCTATGTGGCCGTGCCGACCAGCGACATGAAGGAGACGCTCGACCAGCTGCTTCTGATCGAGGCGGTCGTCACGGCGGCGATCCTGATCGCCCTGGCGGGCCTGGCCTGGTGGATGATCGGCATCGGCCTCCGGCCCCTCGAACGGATGAGCGAGACCGCGGGCGAGATCGCGGCCGGGGATCTTTCCCGGCGGGTCGAGGACGAGGACCCGAAGACCGAGACGGGCCGGCTCGGCATCTCCCTCAACACGATGCTTCATCAGATCGAGGACTCGGTCCGCAAGCGCGAGCAGAGCGAGGAGAAGATGCGCCAATTCCTCGCCGACGCTTCGCATGAGTTGCGAACACCGCTGGCGTCGATCCGCGGCTACGCGGAGCTCTACCGGATGGGGGCGATCCCCGAAGGCCCCGAGGCCGACCGGGCGATGGACCGGATCGAGAAGGAGTCGGCCCGGATGGGCGACCTGGTCGACGGGCTGCTGACCCTGGCTAGGCTCGGCGAGTTGCCCGAACCCGTACGCAGGCCGGTGGATCTCGCCGTGGTCGCCTCCGAATGCCGCGATGACGCGAAGGCCGCGGCCCCTGACCGAGAGTTCAGCCTGGACACTGCCGAGGACGTGACGGTCCAGGGCGACGAGGACCAGATCCGTCAGTTGCTCGCCAATCTCCTCCGCAACGCGATTGATCACACCCCGGAGGGAACCCCCGTCGAGACGGTGATCTCCGCCGGCGGCAAGACGGTCGAAATCGAAGTGCGTGACCACGGCGATGGGATTGACGAGGAGAACGCCGAGCTGCTCTTCGAACGCTTCTGGCGGGAAGGGGAATCGCGCAGCCGGAAGACCGGCGGCGCCGGGATCGGGCTGGCGGTGGTCGCGGCGATCGCCGAGGTCCACGGCGGCCACGCATCGGCCTTGAACTCGCCCGACGGCGGTGCGATATTCCGGGTCGAGCTCGCCCGTGAACCTGCCTCAGAAATTTCTCAGGTTGTTCCCATCGCCGATTGAGGACGATCGGCGAAGGTAATCCCATGACACCCGCAACCCCCTCCACCAAGGCAACCGGACCGGCCGAGAAGAGCAGAGCAACCTCTCTCCCCCTGCATGCGGCCGGCCCGGAAGCCGGCGGGTCCACTCCCAAGGTCGAGATCGTCCTCCCCGTCCTGAACGAGGAACGGGCACTCGAGGATTCGGTCCGGCGACTTCACTCCTTCCTGCGGGAGGACTTTCCGATCCCGGCCCGGATCACCATCGCGGACAACGCTTCGACCGACCGGACCCCCTACATCGGAGCGAAGCTCGCGACCGAACTGGATGAGGTTTCCTACCTGCGTCTCGAGCGCAAGGGCCGCGGCCTGGCCCTCCGCGACGCCTGGTCCGTGACCTCGGCTCCGGTTGCGTGTTACATGGACATCGACCTCTCGACCGACCTCAAGGCCCTCTTCCCGCTCGTCGCGCCGCTGCTCTCCGGGCATTCCGACGTGGCCATCGGCACCCGCCTGACCCCTTCCTCGAACGTGACCCGGGGCCCGAGGCGCGAGTTCATCTCGCGCACCTACAACTGGATTCTCCGGACCACCCTGCGGGCCCGCTTCACTGACGCCCAGTGCGGTTTCAAGGCGATCCGTACCGACAAGGTGCAGCCGCTCCTGTCCGAGGTGAAAGACAACGGCTGGTTCTTCGACACCGAGCTTCTGATGCTGGCCCAGCGCCACGAACTTCGAATCCATGAGGTGCCGGTCGACTGGGTCGACGACCCGGACTCTCGCGTGGACATCGTCTCCACCGCCTGGATCGACCTCAAGGGGGTGGCCCGCCTGCTCACCTCCGGGCGCATCGCCCGGTTCGTCGTGGTCGGTGTTTTCTCGACCATCGCCTACGCCCTGATCTACCTGCTGCTCCGTACCGGCATAGACGCGGGGACGGCCAATGCAATCTCGCTGGCCGTCACCGCGGTCGGCAACACCGCCGCCAACCGCCGCTGGACCTTCGGCCTGAAGGGCCGTGAGCGCCTGTTCCGGCAGTACGCGATGGGAGCGGTCGTCTACCTGCTCACGCTCGGGCTCACTTCCGGCGCCCTGGCGATCCTGGCGGGGCTCGCGCCCGACGCCTCCCGTGCCGTCGAAGTGAGCGTGCTGGTGCTGGCCTCCGTCGCCGCGACCGTGACCCGCTATTTCGCCCTCAAGAGTTTCGTGTTTGCCATTGGACTGCCGAAGCGCGTCCGTCCCGATGAAGGAGCCTGAAATGAACGAAGAGAAGAAAAGCGGACTGACCCGAAGGCAGGCTCTGACCGCGGCCGGAACACTTGGCGCCGGCGCAGCCCTGGCCGGCAGCGGGGTGCTCGGCAAGCTCGGCGACGAAGCAGAATCGGATCTCGCGCCCGGCGTAGCCGAGGCGGCGAGTTGCGTGCTCACCCCTTCGATGACCGAGGGACCGTACTTCGTCGACGAGCTGATCAAGCGCAGCGACATCCGTGACGGCCAGGCAGGCGTCCCGCTCCAGCTCACGATCAACGTCTTCAACGCCGACGATTCCTGCGACGCGTATTCCGGCGCGATCGTCGACATCTGGCAGTGCAACGCCCAGGGTTCCTACTCGGACATCTCCAATTCCGGCAACGGGAACACCGCCGGCGAGACCTGGCTGCGTGGACTGCAGGAGACCGACTCGAACGGACAGGTGAAGTTCACGACGATCTACCCGGGCTGGTACCAGGGCCGGACGATTCACATCCATATGAAGGTCCGGACCTTCAGCGGAAGCACCAGGACCTACAACTTCAACACCCAGCTCTTCTTCTCCGAGTCGATCACCAACCAGGTGCTGAACAATGTCGCCGCCTATTCCCGCTCGCAGACCCGCGGGACCACGAACTCGAATGACGGCATCTTCGACTCGGACATGATCGTCCCGCTGACCGGCAACTACAGCGACGGCTACAGCGGCTCGATCGACATCGGCCTGCAGGACCTTCCCGCCGAAGGCTCGACCGACCAGCCGGACACGACCACCCCGGACGACTCCAACAGCGACGATTCGGTCGCGGCGCGGCTGGCCTCCGTGAAGACGCTCAGCCGCCACAACGGCCAGCGACGGGTGATCGCAACCGTCCGCAACCGCGAGAAGGCGAGAATCGATGCCCGTCTCCTGAGGGGCGGGAAGCTGCTCGCCCGCAAGCGGACCGGCATGCTCGCCGCCGGACGGCATCCGGCGAACCTGCGGGTCGGCCGCAACGTGGCGGCGGGCAGTGCGGTGCTCAAGGTGATCGTCACCGATTCGGCCGGCAACCGGAAAGTCATCCAGCGCCGGGTCCGCATCCCGCGCCGCAAGTCCTAGAGGGGCCAGGGCCGGGCGAGCTGGCACCAGGCCGGCCGGGGATCAGCCCCGTTCCGGCTTCCCGCCCTTTTCGGCGACCCGTTTCCGTTCGCGCTCGAAGGGGTCAAGGCGCATCAGGACGATCCAGAGCAAGGGTGTCCATCCGCCCAGCACCAGTCCGATTGGTGCGGTGAGAAGGAAGATCCCGCTTACGAACGCCGAGGACTTGAATCCCGATTCCAGTTCCCACTCGTACTTCGGATCGCTCAGCCGGTGCTTGACGATCACCCGGATCGTCAGGGTCAGCGAGGCGCCGATCAGGGCCAGGTTCAGGATGTAGAAGACGGTGGTGAGGGTGACCTCGCTGCCGTACTCGCCGATCAGCTGGCTGGAGAAGGGAAGCAGCACGACCCAGGCCAGGTAGAACATGGTCACCGCCATCAGCGTCTGGTCGTATTCCCGGACCATGCGCATCAGCCGGTGGTGCCGGATCCAGTAGCTGCCGATCACCAGGAAGCTGATCGCGAAGGCGAAGAAATCGGGAACCAGGTCGTTCAGCGCGTCGAGGAACTGGCTGTTCGAGGTCAGGCCGGAGGGAACCTCTATCTGCAGCACGAGCAGGGTGATCGCGATCGCGAAGACGCCGTCGGTGAAGGCATAGATCCGCGAAAGATCCCGGCCCCGTTCCAGGGAGGGAAGGTCGGCGTGCTCGTCAGCTTCAGCCACAGGCCGATCCTGCCACCAGCACCGGACGAACCCGACCGGCCAAGTCCACCTACAATGCCCCTCCAGCGCCGACGTAGCTCAGTTGGTAGAGCACTTCACTCGTAATGAAGGGGTCACCGGTTCGACTCCGGTCGTCGGCTTCACTCCCAGAGCCATCGGGAACAATGATGAAGGGGTCAATCCCCCAAGATCGGGAACTTGAGGGAACATCAGTCTCCCTGCCAAGCATCAAGGACCCTGCGGGACCAACGAGCAGTGAGTTTCACTCCCCTGCCCGGGAACGAGACTCCTGTAGCTCTGTCCCTCCCTGCACCAGGGGGACAATCCGAGTGCATACGTCCGAGATCGGCCAGACCTTTATGACTACGGATCGACCACCTTTGACCGGAGAGAAAATGTGATCGAGCAGTGAGTTCGTCTCAGGGACTCACACTCGCTGGGAACCATGAAGCTTTGACCAAAGTACCCCTCTTGCCCTTAACCCGGAAAATCAGGCTCTTGAGGCTTCGACGGGTGGTTGATTCAACCCGGAAATATGTGACCTTGGCCTTGACTCGGTTGGCAACAATCTTCTTTCCGCGGCCGACCCTTTCCCTGGGGATACGTCTTGAAGTTGCGGCCTTGTTGGCGATCTTTTCTAGGGGCCCGCTGTAGCTAACCACTCCGCTATCGCCCATATAGGTGGGATGCTGGTACACGTTTCTTCTATTGCCCTTGCAAGCCGTGTCTATCCGGGTGGTCCGAGTATCGACGTAGCTCTTTACGGCGGGGGTGTAGGGATTCTTGGGATTACACCGACCAAGCATCGTTAGCTTCGAGAATGTCAAGCTGGCTTTCCGGTAGTTGAGGTTTGAACTGTTACCTATGATTGGGGACATGTATCGGCGCCGCTCAATGCTGCGTATTGATTTCATGAACTGAAACGGTCTCATCGATCTGGCATTGCGAGAGGCGAATGCATGACTGCTGAGGTCCGATTTGACGGCACTGTCTATTTCGAGGGGCGGAAACCAGCTCTTCCTAACCGCTACTCCTCGCTTGCCCTTAGCAACAAGCGTAAGTCGCTTTAGGCTCTTGCCCGTTATCGACGAAGCCCTAGAAAAGGTAACAGTGGCCTTTCGACGGGTGGCGACAATCGTTAGAGCGATACCAACCTTGGCGTTAGAAACATTGGCGGAAAGGGCGGCCCTCTTGGCTATCTTGTCTAGAGGCTTCATAAAGCTGATCTTGCCGTCTTCACCCAAGCCAGGGTGGTGTGGATTCACATGTTTGCGATTCCTGTAGCAAAGGACTTGTACTGAATGAGTCTTGGTTTCGATACGCGTCTTGAACGCAGGCAAGACCGGCTTCCTCGGATTGCACCTACCGTTCATGATCAGCCTGTCTTTGTCCAGAGTAGCCCTCGTGAAGCTCATATCGAACCTGTCACCGGCATTAGGATCCATCTGCAAGTTTCGTTCTATTCCGCGAATAAGTCTCATGAAATGAAAGGGTCTCAATGACTTAGCCTTTTCGGCCGATCCCCTTGCGGTAGCTCCACTTGTATCCCGAGCAGGGTCGCCGTAGGCAACGTCGCTGCCGCCAAGGCCTATCCCGATGACGCATATTGCCAAGGCAACCCATTTGGTCATGCTCTGGCTAGCGCACGTTTGCCACGGCCTCACAATTCGTTCGCCCGTAACCCCTGCAGCTTCGTCTCGCCCTTCTTGGCTGTCCATGTTGTTCATTGCCCTCCCTGGATCGCTTACTCAGCGTAGTTGAGCGGCCCATCATAGTCTCCGGATCTCCGGCGTTGGAGTTAGTGGGGTCGCTCTCGCAGCATGGTCGAAGTCCAGATGGGGAACCCTGAGGGAACATTCCATCCGATGGAAACGATCTCGGCTGACCTCCAATGAGCGTCCGGGATTCCGCGCAAACCCATGATGAGCGGGGATTTGTAGCGTCAGGCGTGATCAGATCGGCTCAACAGGATCTGGGCCTGGGCTCACTCGTAATGAAGGGGTCACCGGTTCGACTCCGGTCGTCGGCTTACCTGGCGCGTCTTGCCTCGTTCACCACCCTGATCGCCGATGAATGGACGGCGCGTAGTGCCTCCACGTACGCCTGGTCACTGAGGTTTCTCGAAATCACGGACTCGACGTCCCTGGTCCGGGTTTTCAGGTCATCCAGCAGGCTGGTCAGTGCGTCCTGATCGGGAGTGGCCTGTTCAATCGACGGCTTGAAATCAATCGTCATGGTTCACCTCTTCTTGGTTGTCGAGGTGATGATGCCCCGAAAGAGGCTGCAAATTGCGGCTATCTGGTGAAGACGTTTGCGCCTGCGCTCGCTCAGGCTTCCCGGGAGAGGAAGTACTGGCGAAAACTGGAGATAGCGGAGGAGTTCAACCTCGTAATGAAGGGGTCACCGGTTCGACTCCGGTCATCGGCTTCTAGTTTCCTGGCTCCCCCTCCACCTCGAAGCGCCCGTGTGAGGTCAGCGGAGTCTGGCGGACGACTTCAGGCAGGTATTCGTCGAGAAAGACGCGAGCGACCAGTTCCTGACGGGTAGCGACATCCAGCTTCTCGAACAGGCTCTTGACGTGGTCCCTGACGGTGTGTGGCGAGAGCACAAGTGCCTCGGCGATCTCGGAGTTGGTGAGTCCTCGGGCGATCATGGTTGCGACCTCGCGCTCGCGGACGGTTGCTCCGTGCGCCTCGAGGCGTAACGTCGCCGAACGCGGTCCCGAGGCGGGCTCGACCACGATCGCCACTCGATCGTCCCCCGGATCGGGCCTGGTCGCGTGAAGGGTTACCCAGCCCCTTTCGCTGGGAACCGTCACCACCTTGCCGCCCTTCGCATCGTCGGAGCGCGCGAACGAAGCCAGTGAGCTGACCGAGGCGGGCAGCCTCCCCTCGCCGTAGTCGAGCGAGTCGGCGCCGATCGCGGCGAGCAGACTCCGCGCCGGCGGGGTGATCAGCTCCACCTCGCCGGCTGAATCAAGGACTACGAGGCCCGGCGCTTCGACACCTGACTCGCGCCTGGCTGCCTCGAAGCGCAATGAGCCACGGATGCCCTGGGCGATTGGCCCGGCGAGGCGGGCAAGCGCGTCAAGGTCGTCCTGGGCGAACGGGCCGCTCTCGGTGCGGCGGGCAATATGGACTGCCCCCCAGACCCGGCCGCGGATCATGAATACGGCTCGCAGCTCATGCGGGATTCCAGAAGGGACGAGCAGATCCCGGTAGCGGGCGCTGCGGGAGGGGTCACCTCGCGTCGCCTGCTCGATCGTGCCGACCGGAATCCGGCGACTGGCCAACTCGGCGAAGGTGTTGTGGTCGTCGACGATGTACTCGCTGCGGACGAGCAGTTCACCGGCGGCTGCCGCGGTCTCGGCAGAGTAGATCCCGCTCTCAATCAGCTCGGAAGGCTCGTCGCTGGTCAGCAGTCGAGTCTGCGGGTCGAGGGTGTGCCAGCAGCTGGCGTCACTGTCGACCACTCGGCGCAGCCGCGGTGCCAGTTCGGCGAAGTAATCGTTGCGTGACAGGCCGCGCCCAGCCAGCAACTCGATCTCCTCGAGTAGACGGTCGACTGACCAACGAGCTGCCATGAGTCCATTATCGCGGTCGGCACTTCCGTGCACTGAATATCCCCGATGTCGGGGGATGTACACGCAGCGTTTGGTCAGGGAGCCTTATCTCAGGCAATCAACACCAAACGCAGGAGAGATGAATATGAGCAATGCAACCGAGAAAGTGGACCCGATCGTCGCCGGGCCGGGCCGGGCGAGGGCGAGGCTCTCTGGTTCATGGATTTCCTGGCGACGATCAAGGCGACCGCGGAGAGCACTGGCGGCACCGTTGCCGTGATCGAGCATCTCGCGTCGCGGGGCGCGGGCTCGCCGCTGCATGTCCACAGTCGGGAAGACGAGTGGTTCTACGTGATCGAGGGCGAGCTGACCTTCTGGGTCGGCGGCAACACCAGCGTCGCCCCGGCCGGTTCCTTCGTGTTCGGTCCCAAGGGAATCCCGCACACCTTCATGGTCAGCTCCGGGCAGGCGCGGTTCCTGCTGGTCACCGAGCCGGCAGGGTTCGAAGGTTTCATGCGGGCGGGTTCTCAACCGGCAGAGCGTCTCGAGATTCCGCCGGCACCAACCGATCCGCCCGACATCGCCGCGATGAGCGCTCTCGCTGCCCAGTACGGAATCGAGATCCTCGGGCCGCCCGGGATCCCGGACTGAAATTACGGACCTCAGATACGAGAAAGGACTGACATGCATGAATCACCGGAAATCGAGGGACTGGAGCAGCTGCGCGACGTTCACGTCGCGGCGCTGAACGACGGGGACGCTGACGCCTGGGCGGAATGCTTTGCCGCCGACGCGGTACAGATGCCGCCGAACATGCCGGCCAACGTAGGGATCGACGTTATCCGCGAATGGTCGCGCGGATTCCTCGGCGCATTCAACGCCGAGTTCTCCCTGGACCCGACCGAGGCGGTAGAGGCAGGACCGGACTGGGTGATCGAAAGCGGCGCCTACGAGATCGCGCTGACGCCGAACGGCGGCGAGGGGGAACCGCTGCGGGACCACGGCAAGTACATCACCGTGTATCAACGCGAGGGGGAGCGGTGGAAGATGGCCCGGGATATCTGGAACAGCGACGTCCCCCTTCCAGCGCAGACCTGATCGCCGGGAGGCCGCTGGCCCTCGGTGACGTCTCGACACAGGAAGCCCCGGAACTCTGACTGAATCGAATGACCGGGATGGGCGCCATCACATCGGATGCCCATCCCGGTCTTCTGGTTAATCGGTTTTCCGGCCGACGGAGAAACGGGGTTTCCCACCGGGTGTCTTGTCCTCCCTGACGGTCAGCTCGGGGTTCCTCTTGAGTGGCTCGAAGCTCAGGGCCATTCGTTCGCGACCGTTGGCGTTCGCGGTGTGAAGGACGATGCCGTCGCGCGGCCAGAGTGGATTGCCGGCAACTCCCTCTTGTTCCTCGAGGAAGTCGATCACCTGGTAGCCAGTGCCGAACGTGGTCTCGCTGCCTTCCGGATTGTCCAGGTCGTTGTCAAGCGAGAGTTCCACCACCCTTCCGGTCAAGAGGGCAAAGCAGGCCTCGCGAACCGAGCGGACGTGGATCCATCCCTCGGGGGCCTCACGATCCACGGGGTCATCGTCCAGCCAGATTCGGAGCTCGCCTTCGGGCGGGATCGGGCGACCAAGGAAGTCCTTGATGGCTGACCTGTAATTGATCTCTTCATCCATGTTCTTGTTCCTTGTTTGAGCGTTGACCACCCAATCTGAACGCCGCTTCGACTCTTCGTGTGTCTTTCATGGCTTCCCCGGGGTTCTTGCTGTACTCCCTGAAGGTTGGCGGCACTTCATCAGTCTTCCCGGTCAGGAAGAGGTCCCACCGATACATGTATCCCTTCGCCAGGCCGCTGTAGCGAAACCGGCCGTTCTTCGGGTAGGTCGGATAATCCTCCGGATCCCGCACATAGAACCTGCCGGACCTGCTGCCGGCCTGTCTGGCCGACGCGGTCTCGGGGGGATGGGATACGGACCGACCAACTATTTCCCGTTTCCGCTGGCCGGTCACTTCCCTTCGGGCTTCAGCCCGAACATCGATCGGCCGGTCCTTCCAGGATCCACCCCCGCTTTCGCTCATCGGGCCGCTCCTTCCAGAGAACCGGTGGTGTGGCTGGCCGGGGGCTTGTCCCTGAACCCGGCCAGGAACTCGAACCATCCGTCCAGATGGGCGAGCGCGACCGGATTGGACCTTGCGCCTCGCCGCGCCTTCGCCAGCGGAAAGTTCGGATAGTCGGCCGGATCGCGGATCCAGCTTCTCGCATCACGGCAATTCACTCTGCTTGCGCTCACTTACTTCCTTTCCATCGTCTCGGGCTTTCGCACCTTTCCCTTCCGGGGAGGTTGCGGCGGTGTCAAAGGGCCTCGTCCCTCAACCGCTCTCTATGGACACCGATGCCTGAGTCGCACCGGAACATTCAATTCTGACAGCGACGTTTCCTAGCGACAAGGGCGAGCGTTGTCAGGTCCATCCCCTGGCCGGCGACCTCCCCGTAATGGCCGATCGGGCACAGCGAGCGAATGTGACCACCCCGGCGGGCTGGCGACCCGACCCGGATGACCCCCGGCGGCTGCGCTGGTGGGACGGAATGCGCTGGCATGACCTCACGGTGCCCGCCCCTGACGAACAGAAGGTGCCGCCGCCCCCGGACGGCCTGATTGTCCAGATCAAGGCCGCCTCGCCGTCGTTCTGGGCGGCTCTGGGCTTCGGGGTCTACTTCGTGGTCGCCCTGGCGATCGCCGACGCGACTGCCGATGAAGCCGGGAGCTACGGTTCGGCACTTTTTGTCGCCCTGATCGGCTTGGCCCTGCTGCTCATCTTCTGCGTGGCCCCGATCGTGATTATCGGCGGCTACATCGTCTGGGTCATCTATCAGTCCGTCACCGAATCGATGCCGACTCGCGAAGAACGAAGGGAGCGCCGCCGTGCGGACCGGGCAGCGCGCCGGGCCGGCCTGCCGACCCAGCGTCAGGCAAGACGCCAGCGAAAGCGCGAAGAAAGACTCAAACGCGCCCGCCGGTGAACGATTTTGATCAGCGAACCTGCTTGCCGATCGGAGCCAGGGCTGACTGGCCCAGCCTTTCTCCCTTGTTGTCGTAGGCCACGGCCATGACCCTCGTTTCGGCCCCGCTCACCTTCACGGCCGTCTCGAGGTTCTTCCAGACGGAGCCGCCGATCTGGTGGGGCGAATCGGACCCGTCACCGGTCATGATCACCCAGCGGGCGATGTCCTGGGATCCGTTCCAGCTCGCGAAGACGGTAACGGTGCCGTCACCGTTGTCGCGGCTCGCGATCGCCGGCCTGCCCCGCGGGATGCCATGCCATTGGCTCTTCCTGGCCCGGTACGACGGGCTCGGCAACTTGGCGTCGAAGAGGACTTCCCCGGACGGGGAGAATTCGGTCATCCCGGAGAGATTGCCCCAGCTGACCACGACGTTTCGGTTCTTCTCGACCTCGACCCCGCCGGTTGCCCGGCTTGGAGAACCGCCCGGATGCCGGTAGCGGCCCGCCAGCTTCGCGCGCCGGGATGCCTTGGTCTTCCCGCTGAGCGAGATCACCGTGGCGCTCGATGATCGTGAGCTGCGAGACGAACCCTCGAATTCCTCGGCGTTGTCGAAGAGCGAGATCTTTCCGTTCGACAGGCGCCGGACGTCGTGCTGGCCGACAAACCGGATCTTCGGGTCCATCCTGAAGCTGTTCGGCTTGCCGCCGTCACCACGGAGGATCCAGCGAATCCGGGCGCTGGCCCGGCCGACCCGGTAGATCGAACTCGTGTATCGGGCCGAGATCAGGAGCGAGTTGCCGTCCCAGGCGATCGAGTTGATGTGGGCCGGATCCCAGGCCGAACCGTCTGAGGGAGGCCTCTCACTGGCTGCGTTCAAACCGATGTTGCCGAGGGTGTGCCATTCGAACATCACCGCTCCGGTCTTCAGGTCGATCTCCTGGATGATGTTGTCGGTTAGGGCCGCGTTCTCGGCGCCACCGAATCGGCTCAGGTTCCATTTCAGGGTCTGATAGGCCAGGACCAGGGCCGTGTTGCGCGGGGTTATCTGAAACTCGTGCAGATCGGTCCGATATCCGTTCTTCGCGGTCACCTGGTAGATGCGGTTGTACTTCTGGTTCAGGATGTTGTAGCTGGATCCCTTGGTTGCCGTTGGCTGGTTGAAGAAGGTGAGTACGGGGCGGCCCCGGAGGGTGTGAAACTCGGCGTTGCTGAGTCCGTCGACGGCGCGCCTCAACCAGGAAATCCGTCCGTGACCGTCAAAGATCGCCAGCGCGCCCTCGCGAAGGCCGACCAGGTACTTGCCCGGGGCCAACTTGTCGCTGGTCGAATTCACCTCGATCTCGGGGATTTTCAGGTCCGGCCGGGACTTGAGACCGTTGGTGACCGGCGTCAGCGGATCACGGATCTGCTGTTCGGTGTCGTAGAACTCACCGACCCGGACCTTGAAGTCCCCGCGGTTCGCACGACGGACGTTCTTGCGGGTATACACGCTGACCGTCTCGCCCGGCACGAAGCTCCTCCCCGGAACGATGCTGATGCCGTCACGGTCGGAATGGACGATCCGACGCTTGATCGCGACCCGTCCGCTGCTGGAACCGAAGATCTTGACCGGCCCGAGTGTCCCGGGCTTGAGGTAGCGGAAGCTGAACGTCGTCTTTGGCGAGACCACCGGCGTTCCCGGTGCCGGATAAACGGAAACCATGGTGTTCTTGCGAGCCGCGGCCCCGTCAGCGAAAGCAGCTGTGGACAGCGCCATCGCGGAAACGACCGCAGCAAAACAACTTCTCGCCCTGAGATACCGGTTCAAGAAAAATCCTCCTGCCGTTTGGAATCGAACCGGGCTCGACCGTATCAATGTGGCTTGCGGATAGGCCTCCAGCCCACCGCCAGCCTGACCGACCGATACTCATCTCCCGAGACAGGCGGGCGTATAGGCTCATCACCGACGAGATGCCTGCTACCCAACCGCATGTTTCAGCCATGCCTGCCCGACTGCGCCTGTCGGCCTGGGGTCTGGGCCTGCTGGCAGCGTTGTGCCTTGTCATGCTCGTGACTCCGTGTGCCTCGGCAAAGATCTCGGTCTTCCCGTCGCCTGGCACGCCGGTCGCCTCCGACACGACGACGTTCAGCTTCCGCGACGTGAAACCAAACCGGCTCGGGCCGGTCAGGATCATCGGTTCGGTCAGCGGCGAGCATGCAATCGCCCGGAGGATCAAACATTCCGACCGCAACGGGGTGAGCCTGGTGCCCGCCGGCCGGTTCGCGGACGGCGAAACGGTCAGCGTCTTCACCCGAAAGAAGATCCGGCGCGCCCGGCACGGGAGCTTCACGGTCAGGATCGGTGAATTCCCCAACGGCGAGAAGTTGACTTCACCACCGCCCCGCTCACCCCGCCGGGGACTGAAATCTCGGCCCGACCTGAAGGCACCGAGGATCAGGGTCACTCGGACCTCGGAGCAAGTCGCTCCCGGCAGCTATTTCCTCGGGTTCCGGAGGGGCGGCCTCGCGATTCTCAACAATCGTGGCCGGGTCACCTGGTACCGGCCGACCTCCTTCGGGTTCAACAATTTCGAACCACAGATCCTGAATGGCCGGCCGGTACTCACCTATTTCCGGACCCCGACTCCGAAACGTGAAGGCGCTTACGTGATCCTCAACCGGCGGTACAGGAAGATCGCCGAAGTGACGCCGGGTAACGGCTACAAGGCGGACCTGCACGAATTCCGCCTGACCGGACGAGGCACGGCCCTGGTTCTCGCCTACCGGTCAGTCCGGTGGAACCTCTCCAGCGTCGGCGGTCCGGTGAACGGACGAGTTGTCGACAACGTGGTGCAGGAAGTCGACATCAAGACGGGGGCGGTTCTCTTCGAATGGCATGCGCTCGGCAACATCAATCTGCGTGACAGCACGGAGCCGAGGCCGGGGCCCGGCCGCCCCTGGGATGCCTTCCACCTGAACTCGATCGACGCCGACGGCAATTCGCTGCTGGTCTCTTCACGGTGGGCCAATTCGGTCTTCCGGGTCGGGCGGGCCGGAGGCCGGATCAAGTGGGTGCTACGCGGAGACGGCGGACCATCGGACTTCAAGGTTGGTGGCCGCAGCCACTTCAGCGGACAACATGACGTGCGCCGACTCGCCGACGGGAACATTTCGATATTCGACAACGCCGGCGCGCCCGGGCGGAGGGCGGCGTCGGTGCTGATCCTGAGACTGAAGGGCAAGAAGAACGGCAAACGGCGGGCGATCAGGGTGGCCCGTTACCGCAACCCGCAGGGCCGGCCCAGCCTGGCCACCGGAGGCGGCGAGGTCCTGCCCGACGGGAACGTGCTGGCCGGCTGGGGGAACTCGAATTCCCTGACAGAGTTCAGCCCGAACGGGGAAGTGCTCTTCAACGCCCGCTACCGGTCCACCGCCTACCGGGCCCGCAAGGCGGTCTGGGATGGGAAGCCACAGGGACGGCCGGCGATTGCCAGCGTGGATGGGGCCGAGGGCACGACCGTTTACGTGAGCTGGAACGGTGCGCAGGACATTGACCGTTGGGAAATCCTGAGCGGTCCCGACGCCGAGGATCTCCAGGTGGTCGGCGACTCGAGGTGGATGAACCTGGAAACGACGATCCCCGTGTCGGGGGCCGACTCGCTGGTACAGGCGGTAGCCCTGGACGAAGACGGACAGGAGCTGGGAAGGTCAGACCTGGTCGAGGTCGGCCGCCGATCCGGCCCATAGGCTGGCGGGGTGAAGGGAAGTGAAGAGCGGAGCAAGTCCGCCTGGTTCGGCACGCTCGGGGCCGCGATGGAGTGGTACGACTTCACGCTTTACGTCTACCTCGCGCCGGTCATCTCGCAGCTGTTCTTCCCCTCGGACAACAGCCTCGACTCGCTGCTGGCCACCTTCGGTGTCTTCGCCGCCGGCTACCTGATGCGCCCGCTCGGGGCGGCGATCCTCGGCGACATCGGCGACACCCGTGGCCGCAAGTTCGCCCTCGGGCTCTCGATCAGCGTGATGGCCCTGGGCATGCTGCTGACCGGTTTGTTGCCAACCGAGGCAAGCATCGGAGCGCTCGCCCCGATACTCCTGGTCCTGATCCGAATGGCGCAGGGCTTCTCGCTGGGCGGCGAGTTCAGCGGATCGATCGTGCTGCTGGCCGAGAGCGCCAAACCCCGCCACCGGGGCTTCACCACCAACCTGGTCCAGATCTCGACCGGGATCGGATTCCTGCTCAGCTCGGCCACCGTCGCGATCCTCCATGCGCTGCTCGACAACCATCAGATGGATACCTGGGGGTGGCGGCTGCCCTTCTTCATCGGGGCCGCGATCGGCGTGGTCGCGCTGGTCCTGCTGATCACCAAGGTTCCGATCGAAGACCCGGAGGAGAAGGACAAGCCCGACGACGTTCCGCTCAAGACGCTGTTCGAGAACGAGCGGGCCCCCCTGATCATCAACTTCCTTCTGAACGGGCATCAGGCGCTGATCTACTACGTCGTCGCGACCTTCATTCCCACTTTCGTCACCTCGATCCTCGGCGGCCCACCGCAGGACGGGCTCTTCGCCTCGGCACTGGCGGCGATCGTCTTCATGGCCCTCTGCCCGCCCGCCGGTTCGCTCAGTGACCGATACGGCCGGCGTCCGATCCTCGCCATCGCGGCCGTCCTGATGGCGATCGCAGCCGTTCCACTCTTTGCCCTGATCAGCAAGGTCGAGTTGCCGGCGGTGATCGGCGGTCAGCTGGGTCTGATGGTGCTGGTGGTGCTGTTCACCTCGCCCGCGCTGGTGATAGCCACCGAACTTTTCTCCCGGGAGACCAGGTACAGCGGCGTCGCGGTCGGCTACAACCTCGGGGCGACCCTCTTCGGCGGTACCGCCCCGCTCGTCTGCACCGCCCTGATCTCGATCACCGGCTGGAACCTCTCCCCCGGCCTGCTTCTGGCCGTCGGTTCAATTCTGGTCCTGATCGTCATCCACTACGCCCCGGAAACGGCTCCGGTCCGGACCGGCGAGGGTTCTGCCCCTAGTCCAGGGTCATGACCCAGTTGCCGTCGATCTTTTCGTATTGGGCCGATTCGCCTCCGCCGAGATCGGCGGTGGCCTTGTCGCCATTTACGTCCAGTGACTCGACCTCGCCCAGGGCCTTGATGTCTTCGTCGCTCTTCTGGCCGTAGCTCAGCCTCATCACGCCGGCGCAGCCGTCCGGAACCGCCTTCTGCGTGTTGAAGAACTTGATCGATTCGGGGGCGAACAGGTCGCAGGCGCCTTGGTAGTCGCCGTCGGCGATCGCCTTCGAAAAGTCTGCCGCGACCTGCCGGATCTGATCCTCATCGGCGCTGCCGGAGGAGTCGCCACAGCCGAACAGGCCGGTCAGGACAAGGGAAACAACCGCCACCGCGACCAGCCTGGGCTTACCGGTCAAGACTCGTTCTCCGTGTCGATGGCCAGCTTCCATTCGCCGTTGACCTTCTCGAAGTTGATCGTCTCGCCCCGGGCCTGGGCTGTTGCCGTATCGCCATCCACCTGAAGGTCGGTCAGGTCGTCCAGCTTCTGGATCTCCTCCTTCGAAAGCGCCCCGAGCCCCGCCTTCATCAGGTGCTCGCAGCTCCCGAACACCTTGAGTTGCTTGATCCTGGCCAGCGAGTCCGGTGTGAACAGACGGCATGTCGCCGCGTAGTCATGGTCTTCGGCAGTCTGCGCATAAAGCTGGGCGACCTTGGTGATCTGCGCCTCGTCTTCGCCGGAGCCCGAATCTCTCCCGCTACAGCCGGCTGCTCCCAGAACGGCGAATGCAATTGCGGTAACAGCAAACAGCTTCATGCTTCTCCCTTTCGACGGACCTGGCCCGACAAGCCTATCCCGGCTTCGGTGCTACTCGACAATGAATTTCGTCGGCACGAAGTTCTGGGTGTCCATCGGCGGCCGGACATAGGAGCGGTCCTGCCTCGGCGGAAGGTCGATCTCTTCGCTGGGGACATGCTCGTAGGGAATCATGCTGAGCAGGTGGCTGATCAGGTTCAGCCGGGCGGTCCGCTTGTCGTCGGCTTCTACCACCCACCACGGCGTGTCCTTGGTGTCTGTGTAGGCGAACATTTCGTCCTTGGCCTCTGCATAGTCGACCCACCTGGACCGGGCCTCGATGTCCATCGGACTCAGCTTCCACCGTTTCTTCGGGTCCTTGATCCGCTTCTTGAATCTCCGCTCCTGTTCCTCGTCAGAGATCGAGAGCCAGTACTTGATCAGGATGATCCCCGAGCGCTGGATGATGCGCTCGAACCGGGGCGTAGTGCGCATGAACTCCTGGTATTCGTCATCGGTGCAGAACCCCATTACCCGCTCGACGCCGGCGC
>JAGQUR010000003.1 GCA_020438395.1 Solirubrobacterales bacterium
GATGCCGACGCGAACGCTTCCGGGGGTAAACCGCCGGAAGCGGGCTTTGGAAAATTTCAACTGGGTGGCAACCCCTCCGGGGCGCTGGTCCGATCCTGCTCCTTCCCTTTTCTCCCTACTGCTACTACGGACCTGCAGACAAGTTTATACACCTATTGGCGACGCGCGTCAATTAAGCGGTTTGAAGCCGATTTCAGGGCGTGAGAGCGGTCAAAACGATGCGTTCCTGCTCGCGAATATGCGCCACCGAATAGCCCTCCGACGGGCTCGATCGCTCGGGGCGGCCGATGTATTCGAGGTTCACGCCCTCGGGCATGATCGGGGGCAGGCGCCTCCACATGGTCGCCCAGGCGCCCATGTTCTTCGGCTCCTCCTGAACCCAGGTCACTTCCTTCAGGTTCGGGTAGGTCTTGAACAGCTCGGCCAGTTGCTGCCGCGGGAAGGGGTAGAGCAACTCGACCCGGGCCACCGCGACCTTTTCGGCGTCCTCGCGGGGCGCCGCGGCATCGAGGTCGTGGTAGATCCGCCCGGTGCAGAGAACCAGCCTTTCGACCTTCTCGCGACGGTCGACGGCTTTCGGGTCATCGAGGATGAAGTGGAAGTGCTGCTCGGTCAGCTGCTCGAGCGTGGCCGTCGCCGCGGTCTGCCGCAGCAGCCCCTTTGGGGTGAAGACGATCAGCGGCCGGGCCTTCCGGATCAGAGCCTGACGGCGCAGCAGGTGGAAGTACTGGGCGGCAGTGGAGGGGTTCGCTACCCGCATCGAGCCTTCCGCGGCCAGCTGGAGGAACCTCTCCATGCGGGCACTCGAGTGTTCCGGGCCGGCGCCTTCGTGGCCGTGTGGCAGCAGCAGGGTGAGCCTCGAGGTCAGGCCCCACTTCGCTTCGCCGGAGGCGATGAAGCTGTCGATGATCACCTGGGCAGAGTTGGCGAAGTCACCGAACTGGGCTTCCCAGATGACCAGGGAGTCCGGGTTCGACGAGGCGTAGCCATATTCGAAGCCGAGGCAGGCGATCTCGGAGAGTGGGCTGTTGTGGAGCTCGAACGGCGCGTCCGCGTCCTTCAGGTGCTGGATCGGCGCGTACTTGATGCCGGTCTTCTCGTCGTGCAGCACGAGATGCCGCTGCGAGAAGGTGCCCCGTTCGGTGTCCTGACCGGTCATCCGCACGTGCTTGCCCTCGGTGATCAGCGAGGCCAGCGCGAGGGATTCGGCATGGGCGAACTCGATTCCGCCTTCCTCGAGCGCCTCGATCCGGCGGCCGAGCGGCTTGCGCAGCTTGCGGTGGATCGTGAAGCTGGCCGGTACCTCGAGCAGCGCGGAGTTGAGTTCGCGCAGCCGGTCGGCCGGGACCGCGGTCTGAACAGGCGGGCTGGCCGAGCGGTCGAGTTCCCCGGTGCCGACGTTGGTCACGGTCGGGTCCTCGTAGACCCCGGTGTCCATCTTTTCCCGGAGACCGTCGAGGGTTTCCTTGAGGAAGGTGCGGCGCTTCTCGGCGGCCTCGGCCACTTCCTCGGCCGTCACCACCTTCTGCTCGATCAGCTGTTCGGTGTAGATCTCGGAAACCGGCTTGTGCTTCTTGATCTCGGCGGCCATCAGCGGCTGGGTGTAGGCCGGTTCGTCGGTCTCGTTGTGGCCGAAGCGGCGGTAGCCGATCACGTCGATCACGATGTCGCGGTTCCAGCGGTCGCGGTAGGCCATCGCAAGTCGCATGGCCTGGGAGCAGGCCTCGACGTCGTCGGCGTTGACGTGGATGATCGGGACGTTGAAGCCCTTCGCCATGTCGGCCGCGTAGGGGGTGGAGCGCCCCTCGTTGGGATCGGTGGTGAACCCGATCTGGTTGTTCTCGATGATGTGGATGGTGCCGCCCACCGAGTACCCCTCCAGTGACTGGAGGTTGAAGGTCTCGGCGACCACGCCCTGGCCGGGGAAGGCGGCGTCGCCATGCAGCACGACCGGTACCGCCTTGGCCGGGTCGAGGCTGAGGCGGTTCTCCTCGATGTCGCCCTGCGAGTAACGGGTCGCGCCGGTGACCACCGGATTGACGAACTCGAGGTGACTCGGGTTGGGATAGAGGTGGACCTTGATGCTGGTGCCGTCGTGGTGTTCGGCCACCCCCTCGTGCCCGTAGTGGTACTTGACGTCGCCGGTTCCGCCGTGGGGGATAGCCGCGACCGCCTTGACGTCCTCGATCCGCTTGCCGCCCTCGAATTCCGCGAAGATCGCTTCGGCAGGCCGGCGGACGGTGTGGGCCAGCACCGAGAGTCGGCCGCGATGGGCCATCCCGAGCACCACTTCCTTTGTGCCGCCGCGGCTTGCGATCGTGGTCAGTTCGTCAAGCATCGTCACGACCGAGTCGAGGCCCTCGATCGAGAACATCTTCTGGCCCAGGTAGGCCTTCTCGAGGAAGCGTTCGAATTCGAAGACGTCGATCAGGCGTCCGAGCAGGCGCTTCTGCTCGTCCTTGTCAAATGCCTTGCGATGGGCTCCGGTCTCGACCATCTCCCGCAGCCAGACCCGCTGGTTGTGGGATGAGATGTGTTCGAACTGGTATCCGATCGAACCGGTGTAGGCCGCCTTCATTCTGGGCAGCGCTTCGAGCAGGGTCTCGCCGGGCACGCCGATGCGGAGGATCGAGGCCGGCACCTGGGCCATCAGCTCCGGGGTCAGGTGGACGGTCTCTGGATCCAGCGCCGGGTCGCCCTTGGGCTCGGCACCGAGCGGGTCGAGATGGGCGGCGAGGTGACCGTGGGTGCGATAGGCCTTGAGCAGCGAAGTCGCCGCCTGGACCGCCTGGAGAAGCTCCGGGGTGGGCGCCTCGGCAATCGCGCTGGCCGAGGGGGCCGCGGCCGCCGAAAGCGGCGGTGCCAGGCCTGCCTTGGGCTGGGCGGCGGTGAGGACGGTGCGATCCACGCCGAGGTCGTCGGCGACCGATTCGTAGAACTCGCTTCCGCCGGCCAGCAGGCCGTCGAGGGTCTTGAGGAAGTTGCCCGACTCGGCACCCTGGATGATCCGGTGGTCGTAGGTCGAGGTCAGGGTCATCACCTTCGAGACGCCGAGCTGATCGATCTTCTCCTGATCGGCATGAGACCACTCGGGCGGGTAGGCGATCGATCCGGCGGCCACGATCGTGCCCTGGCCGTTCATCAGCCTCGGGACCGAGGCGACCGTCCCGATGCCGCCCGGGTTGGTGAGGGTGATGTTGGTACCGGCGAAATCGTCGGGGGTGAGCCGGTTCTCTCGGGTCTTGGTGATCAGGTCTTCGTAATAGGCGTGGAAGGCGGGGAAGTCGAGCTGGTCGGCACCCTTGATCGCCGGGACCATGAGGCTCCGGGAGCCGTCCTTCTTCTCGACGTCAACGGCGATCCCGAGGTTGATCTGGCCGTCGGAAACCGAGAAGAGCTTGCCGTCCTTCTCTTCGAAGTGACGAGCCATCACCGGCCACTTCCTGGCGGCCTGGACGATCGCCCAGGCGACGAGATGGGTGAAAGAAACCTTCATGCCCCGCTGGGAAAGCGCGCCGTTGAGCCCCTTGCGCTTGGCGTCGAGGGTATCCACGGCGACGGTGCGGAAAGAGGTGGCGGTCGGGATCGTGCGGCTCTCGTCCATCGCCTTGGCCAGCATTCCGGCCGGTCCGCGAAGCGCCTTCTCCTCCCGGTTGGCCGGAGCAGCGCCGTTGCCTTCACCAGCGGCGAGGACATCGGACTTGGTGACCTTTCCACCCGGCCCGGTGCCGGTGACCTGATCGAGCTTGAGGCCCTTAGCGGCGGCTACACGCTTCGCGATAGGTGTGGCACGGCCGTCGCCGACGTCGGCCGGCTCGGCGGAAGCCGGAGCCGCACTCTCGGTTGCCGCCGGTGCGGCACCGTTGCCGCCGCCGGACCCCGCTCCCGGAATCATCTTGCAGAGGACGGCACCGATCGGGATCTCCTGATCCGGTTCGACGAGAAGTTCGGTGATTTCGCCGGCGGTCGGCGCGGGAACCTCGGCGTCCACCTTGTCGGTCGAGACCTCGACCAGGGTCTGGCCCTCTTCGACAGAATCGCCAACCGCGACATGCCATTCGAGCACGGTTCCTTCGGTCACCGATTCGCCCATCTCGGGCATGGCCACCTCGATCGGCTCGGCCTGGACGGCATCGGATGTGGCGGCGCTGCCGTTCGGGGCGCTGGAAGCTTCGGGGGTGGAGCTGTCGCCGAGATCGGCGTCGCCCTCTCCGACCGCGGTCGCGGCCGAGGGGCCGGATCCGCTCGCATCGGGGTCGATCACTGCCAGAACGGCGCCGACTGCAATCTCCTCATCGACCTCTGCACGGAGTTCGGTGACGGTGCCGGTGACCGGCGCGGGCACCTCGGCGTCGACCTTGTCGGTCGAAACCTCAACGAGGGTGTCGCCCTCCTCGATGGTGTCGCCGACCGCCACGTGCCACTCGAGCACGGTCCCTTCGGTCACCGACTCGCCCATCTCGGGCATCGTCACTTCAACAGCGGTTGCTTCTGGCATTTGTCCCAAGTGTATGTATTTGCACAAGCCGGGTTCTGTACATCCGGACAGGTTGGGCCTGGAAATCCATGCCGCTTCCGCTTGGCCTCGTTTTGACGGTGGTTGTAGTGTCCCCGCTAGTCCGCTAATCGCGTCGATTGCTCGGAGGAGGAGCTGTGGATTACTTCATCACCGGAGGCACCGGTTTCATCGGTCGGTACCTGATCGAGAGACTGCTGAAGCGGGAGGGAACGGTGCATGTCCTGGTGCGTGAGGGATCACGCGGGCGCCTCGAGGAAATGCGGTCCGGCTGGGGCGAGGATGGCGAACGGATCGTGCCGGTGATCGGTGACCTCAGCCAGCCTAATCTGGGCCTGGATGCCGGGCAGGTCGCCGAACTCAAAGGCAAGATCGACGCCTTCTACCACCTGGCCGCGATCTACGACATGGAGGCCGACGAGGAAGCGATCCGGATCGGCAACATCGAGGGGACCATCAACGCGGTCGATCTCGCCAACGAACTCGAGGTCGGCTGCTTCAACCACGCATCCTCGATCGCTGCCGCGGGCCTGTTCAAGGGCACCTGGCGCGAGGATTTCTTCGAGGAAGCCGAGAACCTCGACAAGCACGCGTACTTCCGGACCAAGCACGAGTCGGAGCGGATCGTCCGGGAACGGCTCACCGTTCCCTGGCGGGTGTATCGCCCGGGCATCGTGGTCGGTGATTCCGAGACCGGCCAGATGGACAAGATCGACGGCCCGTATTACTTCTTCAAGCTGATCCAGAAGTTGCGCGACGTGCTGCCGCCCTGGGCCCCGACCGTCGGCATCGAGGGCAAACAGATCAACGTGGTGCCGGTCGACTTCGTCGCCGACGCGATCGACCACATCAGCCATGAAGAGGACAAGGACGGGATGGTGTTCCACCTGACCGACCCGAATCCGCTTCGGGCCGGCCAGATCATCAATCTCTTCGCCCGCTCTGCTCATGCGCCGCAGATGTCGATGCGCCTCGACCCCCAGATGCTCGAGATCGTGCCTCCGGCGGTCCGTGGCGGCCTGATGATGCTGCCTCCGGTCAAGCGGATCACCGACTCGGTGCTCGATGACCTGGGTATCCCGCGTGAAGTCCTGGTCTACATCAACTATCCGACCAAGTTCGACTGCACCAACACGCTCGAGGCCCTCGAGGGCACCGACATCGCGGTCCCGCCCCTCGCTTCGTACGCCGACAGGCTCTGGGACTACTGGGAACGGAATCTCGACCCGGACCTGTTCAAGGACCGCTCACTCGGCGGCGCGATCGGCGGCAAGGTAGTGATGATCACCGGCGCTTCCTCGGGTATCGGCGAGGCCGCCGCGATCAAGGCCGCGGGCGCCGGAGCCAAGGTCCTCCTGGTCGCCCGCAGCAGGGACAAGCTGGAAGAGATCCAGACCCTGATCGCGGAAGAGGGCGGCGAGGCGTACATCCACACCGCCGATCTCTCCGACACCGATGACATCGAACGAATGGCCGACGAGGTCCTGGCCGAGCACGGCCACGTGGATGTGCTGGTCAACAATGCCGGCCGATCGATCCGCCGATCGGTCGCGCTCTCATATGACCGCTTCCATGACTACGAGCGGACCATGCAGCTCAACTACTTCGGTTCCCTGAAGCTGATCCTGAAGCTGCTGCCGCGGATGCGAGAGCGGAAGTCCGGCCACATCATCAACGTGAGCTCGATCGGGGTCCAGACCAATGCCCCGCGGTTCTCCGCCTATGTGGCCTCGAAGGCCGCGCTCGACGCTTTCAGCCGCTGCATCGGCTCCGAAATCATCGACGACAAGTGCCACATCACGACGATCCACATGCCGTTGGTGCGGACCCCGATGATCGCCCCGACCAAGATGTACGACGCCTTCCCGGCGATCAGCCCGGACGAGGCGGCGGAGATGATCACCGACGCGATGATCCGCAAGCCGAAGAAGGTCGCTACCCGGCTCGGCAACTTCGGCGAGCTGATGTACAGCCTCTCGCCGAAGGCTTCGGACGCGATTCTCAATACCGGTTACAAGCTGTTCCCGGACTCGAAGGCGGCCAAGGGCGACAAGGACGGCGAATCCGAAAAGGCACCCTCGACCGAGGCGGTCGCCTTCGCACATCTGCTGCGCGGCGTCCACTGGTAGGCGATGCGCCGGCTCAAGCACTGGGGCTGGGGTTACGAAGACCAGCAGCAGCCGCATGAGGAGGTCGTCGCCGCATCGGAGGGAATAATCCCGATGCTCGGCTTCGGCGAGGCCCCGGAGCGTCCGGTCGGACTCGATCGGGTCGAGCTGAGAAAGCCCCGGCTGGACAGCCCGGGCGGAATGTTCACCGATGACCGGCACCAGCGGACCGTTCACTCGCTGGGCAAGGCCTATCGGGACATAGTCCGGGGGTTCTACGGCGAGTTCGACAGTCCCCCGGACCTGGTCGCCTTCCCGGAGGAAGAGGCGGGAGTCGAGGAAGTGCTCTCGCGGGCTGCGGACTGGGGTGCGGCGGTGATCCCGTTCGGCGGTGGCACTTCCGTCTGCGGCGGGGTCGAGCCCCGGCTTGCCGATCCGGAACGTCCCGTGGTTTCGCTCGACATGACCCGCATGAATCGTTTGATCGAGGTGGACGAGTTCTCTCTTGCGGCCCGGATCCAGGCCGGAGCCCGCGGCCCGGAGCTGGAAGACCAGCTCAAGGCCCACGGCCTCACCCTGCGTCACTTCCCGCAGTCCTTCGAGTACGCCACGCTGGGCGGATGGATCGTGACCCGGGCCGGTGGCCATTTCGCGACCGGCGAGACCCATGTGGATGACCTGACCGAGTCGGTTCGGGCGATCACTCCGGCCGGCGAGTGGGAGTCGCGCCGCCTGCCCGGATCCGGGGCCGGTCCATCGCCCGACCGCATGTTGCTTGGCTCCGAGGGAATACTGGGGGTGGTCACCGAGGCCTGGATGAAGGTCCGGCCCCGTCCCGACTACAAGGCGACCGCGACGGTCGAGTTTCCTCCGGGAGACGAGGCCTTCTCGGCGGCGGCACGCGGAGCGGTCCGACTGATCGCCCAGTCGCGGCTGATGCCGAGCAACCTGAGGCTGATCGACGCGCTGGAGGCCCGGACCACCATGGCCGGAGACGGTTCTGCGACCCTGCTGATCATCGGCTTCGAGTCCGCCGGTCAGCCGGTCGGGGAACGAATGGATCAGGCCCTTGCGATCGCCGAAGGCGAGGGCGGCAGGGTTGCCTCGCGGAGTTCGTCGACTCCCGGGGACCGGGACCGGTCCGATGACGGGGAGGCGGGTGCGGATCGTTGGCGCTCGGCTTTCCTGATGGCCCCCTACATGCGCGATACCTTCGTTGCCTGCGGGGTCATCGCCGAGACCTTCGAAACCGCCGTCACCTGGGACAGGTTCGAAGGCTTCCACCAGAGCGTGATCGAGTCCACCCGCACCGCGGTCGCCGAGGTAACCGGCGCTCCTGCCGAGGGTGAGGGCGCCCCCCGGGTCAGCTGCCGTCTCACCCACGTCTACCCGGACGGTGCCGCGCCTTACTTCACGGTTCTCGCCCCGGCCAGACGGGGCAGCGAGGTTGCCCAGTGGGACGAGGTCAAGGCCGCCGCTTCACAGGCGATCATCGACGGTGGCGGAACCATCACCCACCATCACGCTGTGGGCCGGGATCACCGCCCCTTCTACGACCAGCAAAGGCCGGACCAGTTCGCCGCAGCCCTCAGGGCCGCAAAGTCAGCAGTGGACCCCGAGAACATGCTCAACCCGGGCGTCCTGATCGACTGATTTCTGGCCCGAGCGGAAAGCGCTTCATGACCATCGGCTGCCCTACGGGGCCGGGGCCAGGGCCGCTGCATATATGTCGCGTAGTTCCCTGCGGGTCTGGTCGAGGGGTTCGGTTGATTTCTCGGTTCGGCTGAGGACAATTGCTCCCTCTATCGCCGAAATTGCCAGGGTGGCGAGGGAGCTGGCGCGGGATCCGTCCACGTCGGCATCGGTCAGGGAGTTGGTGAGGCTCTCGTGGATCTGGCTGAAGGCGTTGGCCGCAGGAAGGGCAGCCTCCTCTTTGGCGCCTGCCACCGCGGCGGCCATCAGCGGGCAGCCTTCGCGGAAGTCGGTCCGCTCGAGTTCGCGGGCGTAGAAGCGCGCGAAACGGTCGACCATTTCCGCCGGGCCATCTTCGGCCCGGTCGAAATTGGCGGCAACGTGGCTGCCGGCCGATTCGATCGCCTCCGAGACCAGCTGCTTCTTGCCGCCCGGGAAGTGGTGGTAGACCGAGCCCCGGGGGGCGCCGCTCGCCTCCAGCACGTCGGCGAACGAGGTGTCGCCAACCCCGCGCTCGCGGAACAGCCGGATCGCCGAGCCGAGCATCGCCTCCCGGGTGCCGGTCGCCAAGGTGTTCTCCTCCGGCCGGGATTCAGGCAGAGGCCGGCGCGGCTTCGGCCTTCGCCGCCTCGCGCTGGGCCTTGGCGATCTCGACCAGTTCCTTGTAGTGAATGACGTTTCCGCCCGCTCCCCAACCGCCGTCGACCACGTCGCGGCAG
This sequence comes from Solirubrobacterales bacterium, assembly GCA_020438395.1. Classification (GTDB taxonomy): domain Bacteria; phylum Actinomycetota; class Thermoleophilia; order Solirubrobacterales; family 70-9; genus 67-14. Next base: position 9,036 of record JAGQUR010000003.1, read on the forward strand.
AGCACCCAGACCTTGAGCGCGTCTTGGTCGGCGATGCCGAACGCATCACGAATCGTCGCGGTTCCGGCCTGGATCATCTGCCCCCGGCGCTCGTCGTTGAGGGCGCCCTCCGGGGTGACGACATCGAGCTTGACCACACCGGCCCCCGGGCGGTCACCGGCATAGGTGAGCTGAGCCGGCCGCTCGTTGATCAGAACCCAGGTGACGCTACGGAAGAACTCGGTGTTCGGAGCCCCCTCGGCTTTGAGCAGGTTGGTGGTCAGGTCTTCGACCAGCTGATCGCGGGCCTCGGGGGTGATCGCCCCCTCCTGGTAGGTCAGTTCCATCAAAGGCATCGGATTTCTCCTTGGTCCGGGAAGACTCGGTCCGGGATCGGACCGACTATGCAGGTATGCATAACCGATCCGGAGGTGCCGGGTCAAGTGATTGACCGGGTTCACCGACGGCCACGACAACATGTGCCGCGGCCATTGCCGATAGCCTTCCCCGGCCGTATCCCGAAGTCGGGGTACGGAACCCCCCCGACCGATGGAAGCTTCCCCCCAATACACACTGACCGAGCGCGGGCCCCTGCGGGCCGCGCTCAAGACTGCCCGGCCCCAGGAGTGGGTCAAGAACGTCCTGGTCTTCGCCGGGGTGATCTTTTCCGGCCAGCTCGATGACACCTGGGCGATCGGCCAGGCCCTGATCACCTTCGCCTGCTTCTGCGCGATCTCGAGTGCCGGCTACTTCATCAACGATCTGAACGACGTCGAGCTCGACCGGCAGCACCCGAAGAAGCGGTTCCGGCCGATCGCGGCGGGGCAGCTGCCGATCAGCGCGGCCTGGGTGATCTCGGCAGTCCTGGCGGTCGGCGCGATCGCGGTCG
>JAGQUR010000099.1 GCA_020438395.1 Solirubrobacterales bacterium
GGTTCGCCCTCGTCGCGGTTCTGCTCGCCGTTTTCGTCGGGCTTGGGGCCGGACCGGCCCCGGCCGGGGCGGCAACCCTCGAGCCCTGCCAGTCAACCCAGCCGACCGGGCCGATCATCGACCTCGACGGCGAGCTCACCCTGAGCCCCGGCCGGGCGACCCGGAAGGCGTGGAAGCGCAGCGGGGTCCGTCAGAAGCTGATCAAACCGGCGAGCGGGTTTACCGGCCGGCCGACCTTCCCGGTGAAGTCAGTGAAGTACGGCAAGCCGGCCAGAATCAACCTCAAGGGAGGAGTCAGGCTCGCACACGGAGGACGCTCCGTCGCGGTCCGCAACCTGAGGGTTGTCTCCGCCCCGGGCAAAGCCGCCCTGCTCAAGGGCAAGCTCGGCAAGCGGACCGTCACCTTCCTTCGGAGCAAGGGCGGCAAGCGGAAGTACAACGCCAGGCGGGGCACCCTGGTCCAGACCGGTGGCGCGCGGCTCGGTCGGGGCGCGGCAAACCTGATCAACCGCAGGCTCCGCCTCAAGGGCCCGCAGAAGCTGCGCACCGGGACTTACTGGGGCGGCTTCAACCTCTACTCGCTCTACAAGGTGACACCGGTCGAAGATCCGACCGGTGAGGTGCCGGAAATCCCTCCGGACAAGACCGAACCGCAGGACGCGAAGACTGTTGCGTCGGCGGCAACGATCAAGTGGTACGTGCGTGAAAGCTTCATCGATTACATCGCCAGCGGCGAAGGAACCCGGGTCGAGGACGGCGCGACCGCCGACCCGGCGAGCGGATCCAACAACCTCGTCTACTCGTTCAACTTCCCCTTCGACACCGGCTGGACCGTGCCCGAATCCGGGAGCGGCCCGGAGAACACGCTGATCAAAGGCACCGGCCTGGTCGGCTTCCGGTTCTGCCAGAACACGATCAACTTCACCGCCGCCAACCCGGAGATCGAGATCGACGGTGACGACAACTCGCGCCTGATCTTCGAGGTCAACGGAACCGACGGCACCGCCTTCCCCGACCAGCGGGCGGTGATGGTCAAGCTGATCCCGAGCCGGGCCCAGTCCCACACCGTGACCGACAACGGCAACGGCTACAGCACCAGCACCTATGTGAAGATTCCCGGCTACGTCCCGGCCGAGGGCACCGGTATTTTCGCCGGCCTCTACCCGGCCTACAGCCCCGACAACGACAGCCTGCCCCAGGACCAGAGGCCCGACCGCTTCGGATACTTCTCGGTCACCTACACCTTCCCCAACGTCGACCATTGACCCTTCCCGCACCGACACGACACCTCACGGCTTTCGGCCTGGCCCTGGCCGCATTGCTGCTGATGGCGTCTTCTCTCGCTTCGCGGTCGGAAGCAGCGACGTACCAGGAGGGGACAGTCGAGGTCAACGGATACAACTGGAAGGTGGACCCGGTCTCGGTCGACCTGAATGACATAGCCCCGACCGACGATGGCGCGACTGCGTACACGGTCCTGCAAATCCTCGAAAAGGCCGACAACAGCCAGTACGACATCGACACCGTTCCCGGAGTCACCATCAACCTGCCGGGCAAGCTGACCGGCCCCGGCTGCACCGGTGACCAGGTCCGGGCCGAGTCGAACCAGTGCCCGACCTTCACCTCGACCGCTGACGCGACCACCATGCGCTACCGCAAGGGCTCCCAGGTCAAGACGGTGAAGTACACCAGCTACAACCCGCAGATCTACATTGACCGGGCCAGCGACATGAAGGTCGAACTCTCGCCGCCCAGCAAGAAGATCAAGAGCGGCGACTCGGTCAAGTTCACGACCGAGGTGACCGGCGCGATCGGCCAGGTCACCTACACATGGGACTTCGGAGACGGCAGCCAGAAAACGACCTCCAAAGGATCGATCTCCCACACCTTCACCGGCAGCAATCGCACCTACACCGTTGTGGTTGATGTCTCCTCTACGGGCAACCCCCGCGGCGACGACGACATCTCGACGATCACCGTGGGCAAGGTGAAGAAGACGACCAAGAAGACGGACAAGAACCAGAACCAGAACGATTCCGGCGGCGGCACGGGCGGGACGGGCGGCACCTCGTCCGGTACCACCACTTACAACCCGGGGTACACGGACGGCTACTACCCCGGATACAACGGCGGCTACGGCGGCGGCACCTCGGCCACGACCCCGTCCGCTCCCGCCCCGCAGCAGCAGAAGCAGCAGAAACAGGACCAGCAGCAATCCACGGACAACGGACTCCAGACGGTCAGCGGCCAGCTGATCAACCCGGCCTCTACCGCGACCGTGGTTCCCTCGACGAGTGACCAGTCCGGCACGACCCAGCAGGCCAACCCGGCCGACGACTCGTCCGGCGGCGGGGGGATGCCCGGCGGTGTCAAGGCCGCCCTCGGGATCGGCGCCCTGCTCGGACTCGGCGGCCTCGCCGAAGCCGGGGCCTTTGCCGGCGGCATCGGCCGCCTTCGCTTCCGCCCCTGACCGACGGCCAACGATTTGCTGGAACAATCCGCGGATGCGCCCTAGAGTTCGGGCATGTCCCCGAATCGCAGCAACAGAATCGACTGGCGCTCAGCGGCGAAACGTCTGCCTCGACTCACATACGCGAACGTGGTTGCGACCCTGGCTCTCTTCATAGCCCTCGGTGGCGCGGCCTATGCGACGAACTCGCTGCCGGGCCTGAGCGTCGGCAGCCGGCAACTGAAGCCGAAGGCCGTGCGGACCGGCAAGATCGCCAACCGGGCGATAACCAGGGTCAAGATTCGCCGGGGAGCGATCCGCTACGCCCACCTGAATCCGAAACTGGTCGGCAAGCTTTCCGGCAAGCCCGGGCCGGCGGGACCGAGGGGCCCGCGTGGGAGTGCCGGAATCGCCGGCCCGGCCGGACCGGCCGGGGCCACCGGACTTGTCGGCGCGACCGGTCCCGCCGGGATCGACGGCCTCCCCGGAGCGACCGGTCCGGCCGGGCCCCCGGGGATCACGGGTCCGATCGGGCCGACCGGCGCGACCGGAATTGGCGGAGAGACCGGCCCGACCGGGGCCACCGGGATCGCCGGTAGTACGGGTGCCACGGGAGCCACCGGTGTGACGGGACCGGCCGGGTTCGGTGAGCTGGAGCTGGTCACGAAGACGGTATCCGTCACCAACCTCGCACCCGGCAACAGCCTTTCGATCTGGGTCTACTGTCCGACCGGAAAGACAGTGGTTTCGGGCGGTTTCGCCGGGGGTCCGGGAACCTTCCAGACCTATCAGTCATACCCCACGAGCAGCGACCTGAGCGGAGAACCCCTGGACACCTGGTGGATGTCGTTCTACAACGCGTCCAACGCGAACCTGAACGGCAACCCGAAGGTGTACGCCCTTTGCCAGGGGTGAGAAGGAAGATCAGCCGCGGCTGAGGATCTGCGAGCCGCCGGTGATCTTGTCCTCTCCGTCCGGCAGGCGGATCCAGGCCTTGTTGGTCCCGTCGTAGTCGGGAGCCCAGAGGACCAGGGTGGCCGAGCCGAAGTTGTTCACCTCACAGGGCTCGCTTCCCTCCTCGTCGAGGCCGCGCCAGACCCGGATGAACGGGTTGTTCTCCCATTCCTCGCCGACCGTCGAGGGCTCGCGGTGGCCGGGGTGGATGCGGGTCTCCGGCGGCAGGGTCATCAGCCGGTCCATGATCGAGCTCTTCAGCTCCGGGAAACCCGTCTCGCCGGGGGCGACCGTGCCGCCGACGGTGCCCTTGAAGATCACGTCGGCGGTGATCACGTCGGTGCCGTTGATCAGCAGGGCCATGTGGCCGTCGGAGTGTCCGGGCGTGGCGATCCACTTGATGGTCAGGCCGCCGGAGACGGTCTCGTCGCCGTCGCCCACGATCTCGTCGACCTTGAAATCGACCAGGTCCGCGGTCTTCTGGCTGGCCACGATCGGCACCCCGTAGCGGTCCGCGACCTCGCGGAGGTCGACCACGTGGTCCCAGTGCTCGTGGGTGAGCAGGATGTGGGTGAGTGTGATGCCTTCGCGATCGACCCGCTCCAGCAGCGGCTCGATGACCCCGTTGCCGTCGATCAGGACACCGGTCCCGCCCTCTCCGTCGCAGACCAGGTAGGAGTTGGAGAGCCACTCGGACTGCTCGACGCGCTGGATGATCATGGGTGATCCTTTCGGGGTTTGGCGGGGTGGTTGATGCGGGGCACTAATTGAACTCGATGACGCTGCGGATGCCGTCCTGCTCTTCCATCAGGTCGAAGCCCTTGTTCACCTCGTCGAGGGTTATCCGGTGGGAGAGAAATGGCTCCACGTCGATCTCACCGGCAAGGTAGCGGTCGACCAGCTCCGGCACCTGATCGCGGCCCTTGACTCCGCCGAAGGAGGAGCCCGCGACGCGACGGCCGGTGATCAGCCAGCGGGGGATGATGTCCAGCGTCTCGCCCTTGCCGGCCACCCCGGCGATCGTGCAGAGGCCCCAGGCCATGCGGGCCGACTCGACCGCCTGCTGCATCACGTTGACCAGACCGGTTGCCTCGAAGGTGAAGTCGGCGCCGTAGCCGCCGGTTTCGTCGAGGATCCACTGGACCGTGTTCTCGTCGGCCTTGTAGAGATCCGTGGCGCCCTGGCCCTTCGCCAGCTCCAGACGCTCGTCCGAGAGGTCGACGCAGATGATCCGGTCAGCCCCCATCAGGCGACAGCCGGCGACCGCGCCAAGACCGACCATCCCGGCCCCGAAGACGACGCAGGTGGTTCCCTCATCGACCTTTGCCGTGTACATGGCGGCGCCCAGGCCGGTCGAGAGACCGCAGGCAAAGAGGCAGGCGTGGTCGAGCGGAGCTTCCGGGTTGATCTTCGCCAGGGCGATTTCGGGCATCACCGTGTACTCGGCGAAGGTGGAGGTGCCCATGAAGTGGCGGATCTCTTCGCCATTCCGGGAAAGGCGGGTGGTGCCGTCGGGCAGGTGGCCCAGGTTCTGCTCGGCCCGGATCGCCATGCAGAGGTTGGTGCGGGGATCGACGCAGTGGACGCATTCGCGGCACTGCGGGGAAAAGAGGGTCACCACCTTGTCACCCGGGGCGACCGAAGTGACACCCTCGCCGACCTGCTCGACGATGCCGCCGCCTTCGTGGCCGAGCACGCAGGGGGCATAGCCGGAAGGGTCGGCCCCGGAGGCGGTGTACATGTCCGTGTGGCAGACCCCGCAGGCCTCCAGCCGGACCAGCACCTCGCCCGCTTTCGGCTCGGCCAGATCGACCTCCTGGACCACGAGCGGTTGACCGAACTCCTCGAGTACAGCAGCCCTCATCCTCATGCCCCGATCCTAGAGGGCGGCGCGGGCCGGGAATCACCGAGATGCAGATCGTGGCCGCATAGCGCACCTTTTCTGTATCTCGCGGGGCTACTCTTGGCGGGTGTCCGTCCGTCCGCTATTCCTCCTCGCCATCCCGGCCTGCCTGATTGCCTTTGCCGGCTGCAGTTCTTCGGGTGATGAAGGCCAGGGCCGCGAGACCGGCGGGGACGGAGCGGCGACCGAGCGGGTCAAGGTCTTCTCGACCGAGGGCGAGCAGTTCGACCCGGTCGAGAAACAGGTGCCCGCGGCGGAGGCACCGCAGGCTGCCACCGAGGCGCTGCTGAACGTGCCCGCGGAGCGAACCTACATCCCCGAGGGGACAGAGGTGAGGGACGTTTCGGTTTCCGGTGACGGGGAGGCCGTGGTGAGACTCTCCGATGAGTTCCTCGGGGAGATTCCCGCCGACCCCGACCGCCGGACCAGGCGGCAGGCGGAGGCCGTGGCGGGCCGCGTCGCCCAGGTCACCTACACGCTGACCTCCCTGAAGAGCGTTGACAAGGTCCAGGTGCGCTCCGGCGGGATCACGGTCACCGCGCCGAAGGACCGGGCCGACTTCGCCGAGCCGGCAAAGCAGCCGCCGCTGCCCGGCAAGGCCGCGCAATATGGGGCAAGGGTCTCCGGCGCCGTCCAGCTCCAGCAGCAACTCGCCGATCTCGGCTACCTGCCTCAGAGCGGGGTGGACGGGGTGATCGGCTACCAGACCCAGCAGGCGGTGATGGCCTTCCAGAGCTGGGAAGGCCTGGTTCGCGACGGGGTGGCCGGACCCCGGACCAAGGCGGCTCTGAGGACGGCCAGGCGGCCCCGGCCGAGTGCGAAGCGGCCGAAGAGGTTGATGGAGGTCCGGATCGGAAGAGGCGTGCTGATGCTGGTTCGCAACGGCCGGGCCGTCAGGACGATTCATGTTTCGGCCGGTGGACCGGGAACCGGGACTCCGACCGGCCGCTACAAGGTGTTCCGCAAGGAGCTCCAGTCCTGGTCGGTGCCCTTCAGCACCTGGCTGCCCTACGCCTCCTACTTCAACAACGGCATCGCCTTCCACGAATACCCGGATGTGCCGCCGTATCCGGCTTCGCACGGCTGCGTTCGGGTGCCCGCGCCCGAGGCGCCACTGGTCTACCGCTTCGCCAGGATCGGCACCGTGGTCGTGGTCCGATCCTGAGGCGCAAGTCTGCCCGGACGACTAGGCGCCGGGACCGTTCTCGCGCTGGATCTTCTCCATCTCGGCCTGGATCTTGTCTTCGGTCAGTCCCTTCGACCTGTACACCGACCACCAATGGGGGATGACACCGAAGATTCCCCAGCCGGCAATCGGGAAAATGGGCCAGAAGAAGTTGTCGGTGCCGGTCAGCAGCCAGATCAGGACCAACAGGACGCTCACACCGGCATAGGTGGCCAGGTGGGTCATGAAGTCATGCTTCGCGTTGAGGCTCTTGACGGCCTGATCTCTCAGGTTGCTGTTCGGATCACTCGCTTCCATCGGACCTCCTGTTGGCTGGTTTCACCCTGATGGTAGTGGGGATCGCGCTCTCCTTAAAGAGGAAAGGGCCCCGATCGGGGCCCTTTCCATTGCTTCCTCGTTTCCCCCGAGGATCGGAGATGTGCCTACTTGATGAACATCATCTCCGAGTACTTGGGCAGCGGCCAGTAGTTGTCCGACACGATTCGCTCGAGCTTGTCGGCGATCACACGGACCTCGTGCATTGCGGCGAGCTGCTTGTCGCGGGCGTAGACCGCCAGCTCCAGGCCTTCTTCCTCGATGCCGTCCGGGTACTGGTTGGCGTCTTCGAGGGCCAGGGTCTTGTCGACCAGCTGGTCGAAGAGGCCACGGCTCTCCTTCTCCAGCAGCTCGGCGTCGGCGTCGTCGAGCAGGACCAGGTGCCTGGCGACCGCCGGGATGATCTGGGTCCGGGCGATCGAAGCAGCGGTCTCCGCCTCGATGTTGGCGTTCATCGCGTATTGCTCGATCCACACCTCGTAGCGGGCGTCGAGCTCGCGCTCGTTCAGCACGTTGTACTCGCCGAAGACCTCGATGGTCGATTCCGCGACGACCTCGGGCAGTGCGTCCGGAGTAGTGCGGAGGTTCTTCAGGCCACGCTGCTCGGCCTCCTGCTGCCACTCCTCCGAGTAGCCGTCACCACTGAAGATGATGCGGCGGTTCTCGACGTAGGAGTCGGTCACCACCTGGATCACCTTGGCGGCCAGGTCGTCGCCCTCGGCGGCTTCCAGCTTGCCGGCCAGGTCGTCGATCGCCTCGGCCACGATGGTGTTGAGCACCGTGTTGGTGAAGGCCAGCGACATGCTCGAACCGAGCGCCCGGAACTCGAACTTGTTGCCGGTGAAGGCGAACGGAGAGGTCCGGTTGCGGTCGCCACCGTCCATCGGCAGGTCGGGCAGCACTTCCGCGCCGAGGTCGAGGACGGCCTCGGGGGTGTTCGGGTCACCCTCGCCGGCGGCCATCGTCTCGAAGACCTTCTCGAGCTCGGCGCCGAGGAAGATCGAGATGATCGCCGGAGGTGCCTCGTTGGCACCGAGGCGGTGGTCCTGGCCGATGTTGGCGACGGTCGCCCGCAGCAGGCCCTGATGCTTGTTGACAGCCTGGATCACCGCGGCGCAGAAGAACAGGAAACTGAGGTTCTCCGAAGGGGTGTCGCCCGGATCGAGCAGGTTGCTGCCCGTGTCGGTGCCCATCGACCAGTTGTTGTGCTTGCCCGAGCCGTTGACGCCGGCGAAGGGCTTCTCGTGGAGCAGGCAGACCAGGCCGTAGTTGCGGGCCTTGTTCTGGAGGACCTGCATCAGCAGCTGCTGGTGATCGGAGCCGACGTTCGAATTCTCGAACATCGGGGCGACCTCGTACTGCGCCGGGGCGACCTCATTGTGGCGGGTCGTGATCGGCACGCCCAGCTTGGCCAGCTCGGCTTCGCAATCCATCATGTAGGCGAGCACGCGCTCCGGGATGGCGCCGAAGTAGTGGTCATCCAGCTCATGGCCCTTGGCCGGCTCGGCGCCGAACAGGGTGCGACCGGTCAGGACCAGGTCCGGACGGGCGAAGAAGTACTGCTCGTCGATCAGGAAGTACTCCTGCTCCGGGCCGACCGTGGTCACGACTCGGGAGGACTCTTCGTCACCGAGGAGCTTCAGGGCGTGGACCGCAGAGCGCGAAAGCGCGTCCATCGAACGCAGCAGCGGGATCTTCGCGTCCAGTGCCTCGCCGGTCCACGAAGCGAACGCGGTCGGGATGCAGAGGAGCGTGCCGTTCGGGTTCTCCAGCAGGAAGGCCGGGCTGGTCGGGTCCCATGCGGTGTAGCCACGGGCCTCGAAGGTGGCGCGGATGCCGCCGGTCGGGAAGGAGGAGGCGTCCGGCTCGCCCTGGATCAGTTCGTCGCCCTTGAACTTGGCGATCGAGCCGCCGTCGCTGGTGGGGCGGAAGAAGGAGTCGTGCTTCTCGGCGGTGAGGCCGGTCAGCGGCTGGAAAACATGGGTGTAGTGGGTGGCACCATTCTCGAGCGCCCATTCCTTCATGGCGTCGGCAACCGCGTCGGCCAGTTCGGTGTCGAGGGCCTCGCCCTTTTCCAGCGTGCCCTGAAGGCGATCGAATACGTCGGCGGGGAGCCGTTCCTTCTGGGTCTTGATCGAGAAGACGTTGCTGCCGTAAACGACGTTCTCTTCCTTGGTCAGGTCCGTGGCTTCAACGGCCGAGCCGTTGGCTGTCCACTGGGCAGCGGTTACGTTCTTCTGGCGAATCGCAGTCATGATTGGAGCGTTCCTCCTGATGGCAAGATTGGTTTCGAGGGAAAAAGCGGGAACGAGGCTATCCCCGGGCGACCATGTGGTCGGTTGTACCTCAGGACAAGGTTAGTTCAGGGCCGCCCTCCCGTGGGACAGACTTGGCTCCGCGCCTGATGAACGGGACGTTTACAACTGTCCAAACTGCAAGTTTATGTGCAGCAGCTCACGGAACGATCGTCTACAACTCATGTATGGTGTCGCCGATGCGAGGAGCTCCAATGCGCAGGGCAAGGAGACAGACGGTCACTCCCGCCGGGTTGATGCTGGTCGTTCTCGGATTCCTGGCCCTCACTTTCATCGTTCTTCTGCCAGCCCGGGCCGGAGCTGCCTACCTGGACGGATCCGGCAGCGCATCGCTTGAGAATTCCCCGGTCCAGCCGACGGCCCCGGCCGACCCGGCATCCGGGGGCAATTCGTCCGGTGACGCCAGCAGCTCCGCCGTCAGCTCCGGGGGCGGAATCGGCATTCCCGGCTTCCCCACGATCAGCCGTGTCCTGTGCCTCAAACAATGTGTCTCCTCGACCAAGCCGACTCGCGGGGCGATCATCGCCCTGCGCGGCGACAACCTCGATCGCGTAACCCGGGTCTTCTTCACGGCGAAGAAGGGCCGGGTCGCGGTCAAGTTGCGAACGCGCAGCCGCGGAGCGGTGCGGGTCACGGTCCCGGGGAAGGCGGTCCGCGGTTTCGTCGCTGTGGTCGATTCCTCCGGAAACCGGACCAGGACCGCCAACCAGTTGAGAATCTTCCCGATCAGCGCGATCCCGATCCAGGTGTTCCCGGTTCGCGGCCCGATCAGCTTCGGCAGTTCCGGTTCCCGTTTCGGGGCCGGCAGGCCGGGACACATCCATCAGGGGCAGGACGTCTCCGCCAGTTGCGGCACCAGACTCGTTTCGATCCGCAAGGCCAAGGTTCTCTACAACCGGTGGGACGGGGGAGGTGGCAACTACGTGGTTCTCCACAACATTGGCACCAGGACGAACTTCGTCTACATGCACATGATCCGCCGATCGCCGCTCAAGGTGGGGCAGGTGATCGGCGCCGGCACCCAGGTGGGAAGAGTGGGCAACACCGGACAGTCCTCGGGTTGCCATCTCCACTTCGAATACTGGATCGGGCCCTGGCAGACCGGCGGCCGTCCGATCGACCCGCTGGCTTTCCTTCGCTCCCTGCTTAAGTAGTGGCCGACGGTCGGCCTCCTCGTCCCGCACCTTCAGGGTCGGGACCGGGTTGGTAGGTTGAGCCGGCCGGCAGGGATGGCCGGCCCAGGGAAGATGCCGATCCACTCGCCAAAGATCACCGGAGTTCCGGTCGCCTTCGCGCTTCTGGCGGCGTTGGTTGCCTTCTGGGCTGCCGCTCTGGCCCCGGATGCCGCGGTGGCTGCGAACAACGCCCGGAAGGGGATCGTGGTGAAGATCGTTGATGCCGGCCAGAAGCCGATGCTGAATCGCGGTGTCCTCAAGGTCGAGGTGCGCTCGGCCCGCCGGGGGAAAGTCCGGGTCAGGGCACTCTCCTCGACCTTCGACGGCAAGGACGTCATGAAGCCACTGACGCGGGTCGCCTGGCCCCGGTTCAGAAAGGCGGGCCAGTGGCGGACCGTCAAGCTGAAACTCACCTCGACCGGCAAGACCCAGGTGGCTTCCTGCCAGAACCGAGAGATCCAGGTCAAGGCTGGCAAGGCGAAAAGCCGCATCAAGTCGATGCTGAGGCAGACCGCCGACTGCCGGGCACCCGTACTGGACCTGTCCCGCGCGGCCGACTGCGACTTCATCGCCGCGCCGGATCCGGACGTCTGCATGTCCCCCTTCCCCGACGACTACTACACGCTGGGCGATCCGGAAACCGTCACTGGCCGCCGGATCAACTTCACCGAGGCGGCGATGCCGTCCAACAGTTCCGGTCATCCGATCGATCCGGCCCCGTATCTGGCAAGTGACGGCTTCAGCCAGGGGCAGGTGATCTCGGTCCGGGTGCCGGGGCTCGACAACCCGACGGCACTAGCCCGGACCAATCCGGTCGGGCTGGCCGATCCGTCCCGTTACATGGCCGATCACGCCCCGGTGATCGTTCTCAACGCCCGGACGAGGGAGCGGCAGCCGATCTGGGTGGAGATCGATTCACAGGCGGGCTCGGCCGAGGCGACCAACCTGCTGATCCACCCGATGGTGAACTTCGACGCCGCGACCCGTTACATAGTGGTGCTCCGCAACCTCAAGGACGCATCTGGCTCGGTCCTGAAGGCGCCGGACGGGTTTCGCTACTTCCGGGACTTCCTCCGCTCGAAAGATTCGAGGGTTAACGGCCGCCGTTCCTTCTACGAAGACATCTTCAAGCGCCTGCGGGCGGCCGGCATCCGGCGCTCCGGTCTTTACCTGGCCTGGGACTTCACCACTGCCAGTGACGAGAACAATTCGGAACGGGCGCTCTCGATGAGAAACCAGGCCTTCGCGGAACTGGGTGACACCGACCTGTCGGACCGGGTGATTCAGGGCGACGCTCCCGACTTCACCGTCGACTCGGTCGAGACCGACGTCAACGCCGAGATCGCCCGTCGGATCAAGGGCACCTTCGAGGTTCCGTGCTTCCTGAACCACCCGACCCAGAGCGACGAGTGCCTTTCCGGCGCGACCATGAACCTCGACGCAGACGGTGTGCCGCAGCGGAACGGGACCTACGACGCCAACTTCGAATGTGTGGTCCCGAGAGTCGTCGCCGATCCGGATTCGTTTGATCCCGGGGACCTGCCGACCCAGGCGCTTCGCGGTCGGGCGATCGTCTACGGTCACGGACTCATGGGCAGCATCGGCGGCGAGGTTAATGCCGGGGCCCAGCGGGCGATGGCGGCCCGCGGGTTCACGATCTGCGGAACCGACGAGATCGGGATGTCGACCAGTGACCTCCTGACCGTGATCGGGGCGCTCGGCGACCTCTCGAAATTCCCGCAGGTCGCCGACCGGCTGCAGCAGGGACTGCTCAACGAACTCTTCCTGGCCCGGCTGATGATCCACCCGGAAGGGCTGGTTTCGAAGGCGGCCTTCCGGATCGATCCCGACCTGCCGGATCCGATGCAGGTTCCGGGCGGCGACGGGAACGCCGTCATCCCCGCCAGCAGCGATCTCGACCAGGCGATCGTCACCGGATCGCACGTGCGGGCCTGGTACCGGGGGATCAGCCAGGGCGGAATCATGGGCGGCGCCCTGATGGCGCTGGCGCCCGACTTCGACAAGGGATCGCTCGGGGTGGGGGCGATGAACTACTCGGTGCTGCTGACCCGCTCCGGTTCCTGGGAGACCTACGGGTCGATCTTCGACCCGGCATACCCGAATCAGGTCGAGCGACCTCTGGCTCTGAGTCTGGCCCAGATGCTCTGGGACCGGGGGGAGCCGAACGGTTACGCACACCGCATGACGACCGACCCGTTGCCGGACACGCCGCCGCACAAGGTCCTCTTCGACCTTGCCTTTGGTGACCATCTCGTGACCAACTGGCAATCCAACGTCGAAGCCAGGACGATCGGTGCCAGGGCCGTCACTCCCTTCGTCGCCGAGGGCCGCTGGCCCGGGGTGGACGGTGGCTGGGGCATCGACCCGATCACCAGCTTCCCTTACGACGGTTCCGCGATCGCCTACTGGGACAGCGGCCCGTTGCGTCCGGGTCCCGGCCCGGACGGGATGATCGGAACCGACCCGCCCCCGATCACCAACACGGCTCCTGCCGCGGGCGAGGATCCGCATGAGTTCCCGCGAGTTTCCGGCACCGCGGTGGAGATGATCGACCGCTTCCTGCGCGATGGCGGAGCGGTAACAAATCCCTGTGCTCCCGGCCCCTGCCTCGCCGGGGGCTGGACCGGCTCCTGACGTGAGGCGCTTACGCCGGGCGCTCAGGTAGCATGCCCCGCACAGGAAGGAGGCTTCTTAGGTGGGGAGAATCACCGGGTAGCTGAGATTGACGACTGCCAATCAAGCAAAACCAAGTCGCGTCAATCGCGGACGTAGCTCAACCGTGCTCAGAGTTGTGACTCTGGGCGCGCTTGTTGTTGCGATCGTGTTCGTCGCATCGCTGATCTTCAAGGGAGATTCGGGCTACAAGTATTCGTTCGACTTCCAGAGCGCAAGCGGCATGGTTACCGGCAATTTCGTCATGGTCGGGGGCTCGCCGATCGGCAAGGTCACCTCGGTCGAGCTGACCGAGAACAACCGCGTGAAGATGGACGTCGAGATCGACCGCGAGCTTCACGAAGGCACCTCGGCGGTGATCCGCAAGAGCTCGCTCTCCTCGCTTCACAATCACTACATCTCGGTCCAGCCCGGTCCGGACAACGAGCCGGTCCTTCCGGAGGGGCATGACTTCGGCGAAGGCGTGACCCAGACTGCGGTCGAGCTCGACCAGTTCTTCGACACCTTCGATGAGACGACCCGCAAGGGATGGTCGAACTGGATCCAGGGCATCGCCGCGATCTACGCGGGCAAGGGCGCCGAGGGAGCCAACAAGACCTTCAAATACAGCGGGGCGGCCTTTTCCAGCACCCAGCGGCTGATGGCCGAACTGGCCGATCAGGACACTCACCTCAACCAGTTCGTCGGCAACACCTCGAAGTTCGTGACCAACCTCGCGGAGGTTGCTCCGCAGTTGACCGAACTGGTCAGCAACACGAACACGGCACTGGGGGCGATAGCGCGCAACAACGAGTCCCTGGCCCTTGCCCTGAACGAGCTGCCACCGACCCTGCGCCAGGGCAACACGACCTTCGCCAATCTGCGGGCCGCGCTGAACGACGTCCAGCCGATGGTCGCTGCCTCCGGGCGGGCGGCCGATGCCGGTCTCGCGCAGTACCTGAAGAACGACCTGCGGCCGGTGTTGAACCGGGCAAGGCCCGTTTTCAACAATCTGGCGACCGTTGCCTACCGTCCCGGACCCAACAACGACACTTCCGACCTCGAGTCCCAACTGATCCCGCTTCACGGCAAGGCGCAGCCGGCCGTGAACGCCCTGGTTCGAGCCCTCAACGCCAATCAGGAAGAGGTTTCCGAAGCCAGGGCCTATTCGCCGGACATCTTCGGTTCCTGGGCCAAGCTGGCCGGGATCCTCGGCGCCTATGACGCCAACGGCCCGTACGCGCGTGTGACTCCGACCGGCACCGGCGTATTCCAGCTGAACGGCACGGCGATCCAGCCGGCTGACACGGCGGTCTACAGCGGGCTAGACGTGATCACCGGCGTCAACCGCTGTCCCGGTGGCGGCGTCCAGGCCCTGGCAGGCTCGAACCCATTCCTGGACAACGGCAACCTGACCGGCAAATGCGACCCCTCGCAGGTGCCGTGATGCTGAAGCGGATCATCACAATCGCCCTACTGATCGTCGCGATCGTCGCGGTGGTCCTGCTGATCAGGAGCTGCAACGACGACAGCGACGCCTATGAGATCCGGGCGGTCTTCGACAACGGGGCGTTCGTGGTGCCCGGCATCGACGTCCGCGTAGCCGGGGCCAATGTGGGCAGCGTCAGCTCGGTTGACGTTTCCAGGCCGGGAGAGGAAACGGGCACCGACGTTCCCGGCAAGGCGATCGTGGTGATGAACATCACCGACAAAGGTTTCCAGGACTGGAAGGACGACGCATCCTGCATCATCCGTCCGCAATCACTTATTGGCGAGAAGTTCCTTGACTGTCAGGTCACCGAGCCGCGCCCGGCCGGGTCCGAGCCGCCGCCTTCGCTGGAGAAGATCCCCGACGGCCAGCCCGGTGCCGGCGAGTACCTGTTGCCGATTGAGAACAACGCCCAGTCGGTTGATCTCGACCTGATCAACAACATCTACCGTCTGCCCTACGCGCAGCGGTTCCGGATCATCCTCAACGAACTCGGCGCCGGTTTGGCGACCAGGGGCGAGGACCTGCGCGAGACGGTCGAGCGGGCCAACCCGGCTCTGCTCCAGGTCAACAAGGTGCTGGCCATCCTCGCCTCCGAGAACAAGCGTCTGGCGAAGCTCGCTGTGGACGGCGAAACCAACATGTCCGCTCTGGCGAAGAAGCGGAAGAACATGGTCAACTTCTTCCGCAACGCCGGCTACACCGCGGAGGCGACCGCTGAACGCGGGCAGGACCTGCAGGAGAACCTCAAGAACCTGCCGGAGTCCCTGCGGCAGCTCAGGGCTGATTTCAACGCGCTCGGCACCTTCTCCGACCAGGCGATCCCGGTTTTCACCTACCTGAAGCCCGCTGCCAACAGCATCAGCGAGGTTCAGACCAAGCTCGGGCCGTTCGCCGACGCCAGCCGGATCTCGGTCACCAGCCTCGGCCGGGCAACCCGCACCGCGGGGCCGGACCTGGTCGCCTCGAAGCCGATCATTCACAAACTCGGCAACCTTTCGCGCAAGGCCCTCTCGCCTTCCTCGAACCTCAACTTCTTCCTCAAGACGCTTGATCAGGGCGGTGGCTTCGACAACCTGATGAACCTGATCTACAACTCGTCGTCGCTGCTCAACGGCTACGACCAGTACGGCCACTATCAGCGGACCAACCTCGTCATCACCGGTTGTTCCACTTACGCGGACAAGTCGGCCGGCGGCTGTACTGCCAACTGGTCAACGCTGAACAGCGCGTCGTCTTCGGTGCTAGGAACCGCGCTGGGCAATCTCAATCAGCTCGAAGACGGCACCACCGGCCCGACCGGGGTGACCGGCGAGACCCTGACACCGACCGGTGAGACCGGCGTGACCGGAGTCACTGCCCTGACCGGCCCGACCGGAGCAACCGGTGAGACCGGAGAAACCGGACCGACCGGCGTCGACGAGTTTGGAAACCCGATCGGCCCGACCGGTGATGGCGGGATTGCGATTCCCGGTTCGGTGGAAGGCCGAAGCCGCGGTACCACGGGTGCGACCGGGGCCTCCTCGACCTCGAGCCGCATGAAAATCCTCGACTACCTGCTGGGGCCATGAAGCGTCGTCGTCGCTCAAGAATCTCGGCGAGCCCGGTTCTGGTCGGGGCGATCACCGCTGTGATCGCGGTGGTCGCCGTCTTCTTCTCGTACAACGCCAACAAGGGTCTGCCCTTCGTGCCCACCTATGAGGTGAAGGCAGAGTTGCCTTCCGCCGCTTCGCTGGTCTCAGGCAACGAGGTCAGGATTGCCGGCGTAAGAGTCGGCATCGTCAGTCAGGTCAAGGCCAAACAGCTCGATGATGGTCGCTCGATCGCAGTCGCCACCATGAAGCTGGACAAGAGCGTGCAGCCGATCCCCGACGATTCGACAGTGCTGGTCCGCCAGCGCTCGGCGATGGGTCTCAAGTATCTGCTGCTCACTCCCGGCAAGTCGGACCAGGGCCTCCCCTCAGGGGGCACAATTCCGGAATCGCAGGCCGAGGAGCCGGTGGACATGGATCAGTGGTTCAACATGTTCCAGGCTCCGGTCCGCCGGGCGATTCAGAAAAACCTCGCCGAATACGGTGGCGGGCTTGCCGCCAGGGGTTCGGACATCAATCAGCTGATCCAGGATCTGCCACCTCTCCTCAGGGTGGCCGAGCCGGTGGGCAGAAACCTCTCCTCGAAGCAGACGGACCTTCGCGGTTTTGTCCGGGGTCTGGCGCAGGCAGCTGCCGAAGTGGCCCCGGTCGCCGAAACCCAGGCCGACATGTTCGTCCAGCTGGACACCACCTTCACTGCCCTGGCCGAGGTCGCAAGGCCCTACATCCAGGACTCGATCAGCGAGGGCGTCGACGCGGAACTCTCGGTGATCCGCAACGGACCCCGGATCAGGCCGTTCCTGTACGCGTCAGCCGACTTCATGCACGCCTTCAGGCCGGGCGCCAAGGCGCTGGGTGAAAGCGCTCCGATCGTGGCCCGGTCGTTTGACATCGGCATCCCCGTGCTGCGCTCGTCGCCCCAGCTCTACGACCAGCTTGCCCCGACGGCCCGTTCGCTCAGGCGCTTCGGCGAGAGTACCGCCAACAACGAGGGCCTCGACACCCTGATCAGCACCAACAAGATCCTGACCCCGCTCCTGCGGCAGGTGACGCCATCGCAGAACGTCTGCAATTACGCGAACCTGCTGCTCCGCAACGCCAACTTCACCACGAACGGTGGTACGGCCGGCGGCACCTACATCCGGGCGATCAGCGTGCTTCCGTCGGTCGGTCCGAACGGTGAAGGCAACCCGGCCTCCGGGATGGCCAACGGGGGCGGGATCCCGCCATCGGGCGGCGGACCCGACAAGAACTTCCTGCATTCGAATCCGTACCCGAACACGGCCGCACCCGGCCAGTCTCCGCGTGAATGCGAACCGGGCAATCCGCCGGACGACTGGTATGTCGCGGGCAATTGGCCTGCCGCTGTGACGATCGGGAACATCCCGGGCGACCAGGGAGTGGTGACTGCATTCCAGACCCAGGCCCAGCTTGATTGGAAGACCAAGTGAGCCAGGACCACCGTAAACCCAGCCGCTACAACCAGCAGTTCTTCCGACAGTGGGGCGGACCGGGGCCGCTGTTCTTCGGACTGGTCGCCCTGGCGGTCGTGGTGATCGGTCTCTGGCTCGCCTTCACCAAGTCGATCCCGTTCACAAGCCACGGTTACCAGGTTCAGGCGACCTTCCGCAACGCGGTGAACATCGCGATCAAGTCGCCGGTGCGCATCGCCGGTGTCAACGTCGGCAAAGTCACCGACCTCGAGCAGAAAGGTGACAACACCGTGGTCACCTTCACTGTCGACGACGAAGGCCGCCCGGTGCGCGAGGATGCCGCGGCCCAGATCCGGCCGCGCCTCTTCCTTGAGGGCAACTGGTTCATCGATCTTGATCCGGGAACACCGGAGTCGAAGGAGATGCCGGACAACGGCATGATCCCGGTCAGTCACACGGCCACCAGCGTCCAGGTCGGCGACCTCCTGAGAACCCTGCAGACCCCCGAGCGGGCCAATATCCAGCGGTTGCTGTCGAGCCTCGGCACCGGCCTCAACGCCAAGCCGACCGCTGAACAGGATCTGACCTTCGAGCCCTTCGTCCAGGGCCTGAGCGGTGGTGAGGCCCTGAACCTCGCCTACCGTCAGGGCGAAGTCGCCGCCCGCGGGACGGCGATCGTGAACGAAGCCACCCTCGGCACCCAGCCGAACGACCTTGGCAACCTGCTGCGCGGCCTCTCACGGGTGACCGGGGCGGTCGACGAGCGCGGCGACGATCTCCAGGGATTGGTAACCAACTTCGCTACCTTCACCGGCGCTCTCGCGGCCGAGTCCGAGAACCTAGGGCTGACCATCCAGAAGCTGGGACCGACCCTGGTCGTGGCGCGCCGGTCGCTGACCAGCCTCAATGCCAGTCTGCCGGCCCTGCGCGGCTTTGCAATTGCCTCGACCCCCGGTCTGAACGAGCTGCCGCGCACGATCAGAGTTACCACGCCCCTGCTCCGTCAGCTGCAGAAACTGCTGACCAAGCCCGAGCTGGCAGGACTTACCCAGATCCTCAAGAACTCGACCCCGGCGGCCGCGAGGTCCGGTGCTGCCACCCTGAAGCTGCTTCCGCAGCTCCGCAGCTTCGGTCTCTGCATAGCCGACACCATCAGTCCGACCGGCGACCAGGTGATCCAGGACGGCTCGTTCACCAACGGCCAGAAGGCATCGCGCGAGTTCTTCTACGCCGCGGTCAGCACCACGGGAAGCACCAATGGCCTCGATGGCAACGGCTCCTTCGCCCGGATCCAGGGCGGCGGTGGTCCCGTGACCGTGAAGATGAATGACGACGAAGGTGTCACGGTCGGTTCGAAGGTGCTCTACGGCCGACTCCAGTCGGCGCCTCTGGGTACCAGTCCGCTGGCGCCGGGCACTCCGCCTATCGTGAAGGACCAGCCCTGCAGCGAGCAGGAAATACCCGACCTCAACGGGCCGATGGCCGGCCCGGGAGCACCCCTACCGGTGGCCTACCCGTGAAACGCGCGATAAAGACCCATTTCAAGGATTTCCTCGCCATCACGGGCCTGATCATTCTGGCCCTCGCGGTGCTGCTCTTCATCCTTTCCAACCAGAAGGCGGCTCTTCCGTCATGGATCCCGTGGCTTGGGCAGGACTTCTACTCGATCAACGTCGAGATGGAGACCGCCCAAGCGGTCACTCCGGGGCAGGGACAGGCGGCCGTGATCGCCGGCATCAACGTCGGCAAGGTCGGTGCCTCCTCACTCGAGGACGGGATCGCCCACGTCCGGCTGGACATCGAGCCCGAATACAAGGAACTGATCCACCCCGACGCCCAGTTCCTGCTCAGGCCCAAGACCGGCCTCAGCGACATGGTCGTCGAGATCGACCCCGGCACCAAGGGTCCGACGCCGCCGGAAGGAACCACTTTCCCGGTCTCCCAGAGCATGTCCAACGTCCAGATGGACCAGATTCTCGCGTCACTTGACCGCGACACCCAGGACTATCTGGTCCTGCTCCTGAACGGAGCGGGGGAGGGGCTCCACAACAAGGGGCCGGAGCTCTCTCAGGCGCTCCGCCGTTTCGGCCCGTTTGCGACTTACACGGCCCGCCTGAACGGGGAGCTCCAGAAGCGGCGCAAGTACATCGCGCGGGGAGTCCATGCCTTCAGCCAGGTTGCGACCGAGCTCGGCAACAACGACCAGGTGGTCGCAGACTTCGTCACCAACTCCCGCAATTCGCTGGCCAACTACGCCGCGCAGGAAGCTTCCCTGCGCGAGGCCCTCCGCGAGTTCCCGTCGACGCTGGACGCCGGCCGGGTGAACCTGGCCAAGTCGAACCAGCTCTCGCAGCTCACGCGACCGACCCTGCTGCGACTGATTCCGGGCGCCCGTCACCTCAAGAGCTCGTTGAGATCGGTTCAGCGCCTTGCAGTTGACACCACCCCACTGGTCAGGGACGACATCAGGCCTTTCACCCGGGAAACCCAGCCCGTCTTCAGGGAACTGGCGAAGACCAGTCGGGCCAGCGAGAAATCCACTCCCCAGCTCCAGGGCACCTTCACCCACCTGAACACGCTGTTCAACGAGCTTGCCTACAACCCGCCCGGTGACTCGGAAGGCTTCCTCTTCTACGCACCCTGGGCATCCCACAACTTCAACTCCTCGGTCGCCTTCCAGGATGGCCTCGGACCGGTACGCCGCAGCGTGAGCATGCTTTCCTGCGACACCTCAAACGCGGCTGAAAGCGTGTTCGGACAGAACGTCCAGCTTGAGACCGCTTACCGACTCAACCAACTACCGCCCCCGACGGCCGTCTGCTGATGAATAAACAGGCCCCCTCAGTCGGACAGATGATCGCCATCGC
>JAGQUR010000100.1 GCA_020438395.1 Solirubrobacterales bacterium
CCCTGTGCACGACCCGCTCACGGTAGGTGCCGCCTCGGCAGCCCCGCCCTGGAGGCCCCTGGCATCCACCCGCTGAAGGTCGGGCCCGGCAGCGCAAGGTGTAACAAGTTTTGTGCGTTGTCTGCGGGAAATGTGTTTCGCCTCCGCTGGCCTGGCCGAGGAAGCCGGCTTTTCGGGGGATTGGGCAGGGTTCGGTGGTGTGCTTCCGAAACCTCTGGATGGGGAGCGCGAAGCGCGACGGTTTCGGAGGTACACCACCGGGCGCTGCGGAAACGCCCGGAGCCGGCTCCGAGGCTTGGGGCGACCGGACCGGCCCTCCGGGTGGGTGGGGTTAGCGGTAGTTCTGGCGGCGGAAGAGGTCGTCCGTTATCGAGGCGACCCGGTCGAGGAAGAGGATTCCGTCGAGGTGGTCGATCTCGTGGAGGACGCAGCGGGCTTCGAACCCGGCCAGCTGGACCTGGTTCATCTCGAAGTCCCTGAGGCCGTCGAGGAACTCGACCGTCGCCTTGCGAGGGCGACGGACATTGGCGGTCAGGTCGGGCAGGGAGAGGCAGCCCTCGCGGCTGACCTTGGTTCCCTCGGAGCGGTGGACGACCCGGGGGTTGACCAGAACCATCAGTCCATGCGGATCCTTGGCATTCGGGTGGTCGGTCACATCCACCACCGCGATGCGGACGGACTCCGAGATCTGCGGTGCGGCCAGCCCGACGCAATGGTCGAACGAGTCCATCGTGTCGAGCAGGTCGGCGATCACCCGCCCGGTCTCTTCCCGGTCACCGGGGCCGGCCTGGGCCGGGGAACAGACCGACTTGAGAATCGGGTCGGGGTAGGTGAGAACCTTGCGTACAGCCACCGGATGCCGACCTCAGCCGGAGGAGGAGGTCATCTAGAAGACCTCGGACTCGAGTTCGGCGAGCCGGGCTTCGAGCTGCTTCGACTCCCGCAGCCCGTCAAGGGCCCGGTCGAGCTCGGGTTCCACGCCTTCCGGCACCGACACCTCGACCATCAGGGTGTAGAGCGGCGAGTCGGGGTCGCCGGTCCGGCGGGTCCGGAGGTCGGTGATGTTGACCCCGAGTGAAGCGAGAGTTGAAGCGGTGTCATGAACTATCCCGGGACGGTCGGCTCCGTAGACGGTCAGCACATGGGTGGGTTCGGCACCACGATCCAGCCCCTCGACCGGGGAGACAGTGATGCCGCCAAGTTCGAATTCCCGACCGACCTCGGCCAGCCTTGCCTCCAACGACTCCAGCGAGGCGTCCTCGGGCACGGAGACGATCAGCATCACGGCGAAGTGACCATGCAGAATCGACATCTGCGAGTCATCGACGTTGCCGCCCGCCTCGAGCAGGGCGCTTGTGATCGCCGCGACGATGCCGGGCCGGTCACGTCCGATCGCGGTTACCGCGAGATTCATCAGAACTTGGATCCGACCGCGTCGGTCGGCACGGTTCCAATCGCGACCAGGCCGGGTCCGGCGTGGCAACCGAGAACGGTAGACATCTCGTCGAGGAAGGCGCCTTCGCACTGGAACACCTCACGGCAGTGCGCAGCGAGCTCGGCCGCGAGTTCCGGGGCCTGGATGTGTTGCGCGGTCCAGGTGATCTCCTGCCCGGAGGCGGCTTTCTCACTGGCGAAATCCTTAAGGCGCTGCATTGCCCGGGTTACGGTTCTGACCTTGTCGACCGGCTCCACTGTCTCCTCGAGAGTGATCAGCGGCTTGATCTTCAACGCTCCGCCGATCCAGGCCTGGGCCCCGCCGATCCGGCCACCCTTCCGCAGGTATTCGAGCGTGTCGACCATGATCAGGGTGTCGAGCTCCTCGCGGGAGTCCTCGATCTGCTTCACGACCCCGTCGACGTCCTTGCCTTCCTTGATCGCGTTGGCGGCGGCGAGACTGCAAAGGGCGAGCCCCCCGGCAGTGGTGCGCGAGTCGACCACATGTATGCGCTCGCCTCCGCGTCCGTCTGCTTCGAGCTGGTCGGCGGCCTGGCGGGCCGCTTCGCAGGTGCCGGAGATGGCTCCGGAAAGGTGGAGCGAGACGACTTCCTTGCCCGCGTCGAGCAGAGGGCCGTACACCTCCATGAAGTCACCGATCGACGGCTGCGAGGTGGTGGTGAGTTGCGGCGATTCGAGCACTGCCTTGTAGAACGAGGCGTAATCGTCGATCTCGTTTTCGGGGCGTTGCTCCCCGTTGAGGATCACATAGAGGTTGACCACGCTGATCTCGAGTCGCTCACGGTCCTCCTGCGTGAGCGAAGCGGTCGAATCTGTCACCAGCGCGATGGTGGACTCGGCGGACACCTCACGGTTGTATCAGAAGGTGCGTCAGGTCACAGGAATGGCGGGTCCCCGATGGTGCGTCAGGTCACAGGGACCGGTCGGCCCACCCGCTACTCTTTAAGCATGTCCGAGAAGCCCGAAGCCGCAATCACGCTGACTGAAGCCGCCGCCGACAAGATCGCCGAACTGATTGGTGATTCGCCGGAAGGTGAGGAGCAGTCGCTGCGGGTCGCCGTGCGCGGTGGCGGGTGCTCGGGATTCCAGTACGCACTGGCCTTCGACACCAGGGACGAGGAAGATCACGTCTTCGAGCACCGGGGAGTCTCGGTCATCGTGGACAAGGTCAGCATGCAGTTCGTCTTCGGCTCCGAAGTCGACTACGTGGAAGGACTGACCGGCGCCGGCTTCCAGGTGAACAACCCGAACGTCGTTGCCGCCTGCGGATGCGGGTCGTCGTTCCAGGTGAAGGACGACGCCGAAACCGCCGGCGCGACCGCCTGATTCCAGGCCGGTTCGGCCCGGCTGAAATTTTCATCCCGGTAGCGCCGGGTTCTCAGAACTTTCACACGTTGTTGCCCGGATGAACACATCCGGGGATTGATGTGACCCCAGACTTGCGAGTTGTCGTGGGAGACGCCCACGGAACAAAGCAAGAAAAAGGGGAATCTCAGTGAACAGCTCTAAGAGTCTGTATGGGGAACGAGGGAGCCACATCGGGCTCATGTTCGCCGCAGGTTTGGCAGTTGCGCTTCTCATGTGTCTCGGACTGACCGGCAAGGCTCAGGCAAGCAGCGTCAGTTGCTCGGGCACGATCAACCCGACCACCGAAGGTCACGCCGAAGAAGAACTCGCCTACGCGATCAAGTGTGACGAGGACATCAAGGGGTACTCGATTACGTCCAATCGGGAACTCGCCTACTTCGGCACGGAGACGGTCGTCTTCGGCACCGACGGTGAAGTCGCCGAGGGCGAGTCCTTCGGCTGCGAAGGCAGCATCCCGTCCTGGGGCATCGGCTGCCAGGGCAAGATGACCGCCGGCAACACGGTCGAGTCGAGCATCGGTACCTCCGAGTCACTCTGCGAGGCAGCGGTCCAGCCGAAGTTCTGGGTCACGGCGCTCACCTACCAGGACGTCAAGGGCACACCGACTCCGTTCGTTTCGGAGCCGTACCTGCTCAGGATCAAGCCCTGCGCGGTGCTGAACCCGACCAAGAAGGCGATGGCGAAGCGGGACAAGGTCTGCTCCAAGGTCAAGTCGGCCAAGAGCAGGAAGGCCCGTGCCGCAGCCCGCAAGCGCTGCAAGGCGGCAATCAAGGCAGTCAAGAAGCTGAAGGCTTCCTGACTTCGACCTTCACAGGAGAAAAGGAAAGAAAGGAAGAAAAATGACACGCTCAAAGACAAGCGTGCTCTGGTTCCTGGTCGCCCTGGTCGCCCTCGTGGCAGGACCGGCAAGCGCCAGCGCCAAGCCCACCATCACCCTCAGCGGTTCGACCTCGGTCGCCCCGCTGGCCACCCTGCTGGCCCAGAAGTACGTGAAGTCCTGCAGGGGTTGCGTCAAGTTCAAGCTCCTCCAGGGCGGCTCGGACGTCGGCATCGCTGACGTTTCCCGCGGACGGGTCACGGTAGGAATGTCCTCCCGCGATCCCAAGTCGAGCGACCCGGGCGGAATCGTGTTCAACCGGATCGCCAAGGACGCGATCTGCCTGGTCACGAACAAGGCCAACGCAGTGTCCAGCCTCGACCAGAACGCCGTCCAGTCGATCTTCGGCGGTTCGGTCCGCAGCTGGAGCCAGGTGCCCGGAGCCAAGCAGAACGGCACGATCGACCTGTTCGTTCGTACCCCTGCTTCCGGAACCCAGGACGCCTTCCAGAAGATCTTCCTGGGCAGCACCTCGGTGTTCTCCGGTGCTTCGCAGAAGGCCTCCAACGGTCTGGTCCAGCAGGCAGTCCAGCGCGACAAGGCCGGTATCGGCTACGTGTCGCTGGCCTTCACCAGTGGTCTGGTCAAGGCCGCCTACAAGGGCGTGCCCTGCACCCTGCGCAATGCGAAGTCCGGCCAGTACGGCGGAGTCCGCAGCTTCTACTTCGTGACCCGCGGAGCTCCGAAGGGCGCGGTCAAGAAGTGGATCCGCTGGATTCGCAACAACAGGGCGGCGCTCCGTATTGCCGCCAAGGAATGGGTTCCCTTCAAGTAGTCGATGGAGGCAGCCTCTTTCAACGAAGTCGACCTCCAGGAACAGACCCTGGAGGTCGACCGGACGGACAGGCGCGTCGAGCTCTTGCTCGGCGCGCTTGCGTCCACCATCCTGCTCCTGATCGCGGGAATGATCCTGTTCGTCTTCGTGAAGGCGCTCCCGTCATTCACCCACAACGGACTGGCCTGGTTCGGTTCGGGCGGGTCGGTCGACGAGCAGTTGATGAACATCTTCAATTCACCGGCCGAGCCGGAGAACTACGTCTACCACCTGAGGGCCTGGCCACTGCTTTACGCGACGATCCTGATCACCGGGGTCGCGGTCCTGATCTCGGTCGTCTTCTCGGTCCTCTCCGGCATCTTCATCGTCGAGTTCGCGCCGGAACGGCTGCGTCAGACGATCGAGCCGGTGGTCAAGTTGCTCGCCGCAGTCCCGTCGGTGATCTACGGGCTGATCGGCATTCTCGTCGTGGTGCCCTTCGTCGCCGAGCACCTGATCTCGGAGGCGCGCAAGGAATCGGTCGCCTACGTGATCCAGCTTGACGGCACCAGCATCCTGGTCGGGGTTTTCATCCTCACTATCATGATCTGCCCGATCATGATCGCGATCATCGTCGACGCGCTCCGGGCCGTGCCCGAGAAGTGGGTCGAGGGTGCGGCCGCGCTCGGGGTCAACCGCTGGCGCGCGATGAGGACCGTCTCCCTGCGGGCGATCAGGCCGGCGATCGTCGCCGCCCTGGTGCTCGCCACCGCCCGCGCGCTGGGCGAGGCGATCATGCTCTCGATGGTCGCCGGTTCGGTCGGCTTCGCCCCGAACCCGCTTGACGGCTTCACCTTCTTCCTCGAGCCGGCCCGGCCGCTTGCTTCGACCATCGTCGACAACGCGGAAGGACTCTCGGTCGCGCCCTTCGGCCAGACCATGTACGCCTTCGCGGCGATCCTGCTGATTTCCAGCGCTTTCCTCTCCTTCGCCGGCTGGGCGGCCCGCAAGTCCTTCAGCCGCTACACCCTGGGGGGCCGATGAGCATCGACGTTCGCACCGCCGCTCCGGGACCAAGGCCGGGTCCGGGAAGCGATCCGACCGATCCGCGGCCGAAGCCGAAGCCGTCGATGTCCGCGGCGGCCGGAATCTCGCATGAGACGGGCTGGAGCGTCGGCGACCGGGTCGGACTGGTCGCGGCCTGGGTCTGCGGGATCTCGCTCTGCGTGGTCGCCGCCTCGATCGTCCTCTTCATGGCCTGGAAGGGAATCCAGTTCCTGCATCTGGACATGCTCACCACGTCGCCCGAGGCATCGCTTGACCAGTCCAAGACGGGCGGCTTCCTCGACCCCCTGGTCGGCACCCTGCTGCTGACGGTGATCGGGATCGCTTTCGCGGTACCGACCGGGGTCGCGATCGCCGTGTGGCTGACCGAGTACGGGCGCCCGTCGGGCCTGGCCCGCCTGGTCGAGTCGGGGGTCGAGATCGTGGCCGGTACCCCTTCGATCGTGCTGGCGATCTTCGGCCTGCTGGTCTTCCAGCAGAGCTTCATGGGCATCTTCTCCTTCACCGCCGAGGGCGGAGCGGTCTTTGGCCGTTCCTTCCTGACTGCGGGGGCGATGATGGCCCTGATCGCCCTGCCGCTGGTCATCGGCTCGACCCGGGAGGCGCTCAACACGATTCCGCGGCATGTGCGCGAAGCCTCGTATGCGCTGGGCAAGGACAAGGCTTCGACGATCCGCCGGGTGTTGCTGCCCAGCGCCCGCAGCGGGATCGCGACCGGTGCCACGCTCGGCATGGGCCGGATCTGCGGCGACACCGCGATCGTGGTGATCCTGCTCGGCGCCTCGATGCAGACCACGCCGGAATCCGGCTTCCTCGGACTTTTCCGCGGGACCGGAAGCACCCTCACCAGCTACGTCTACAACAACTCGCCGGCCGGCGAAGGCAACGCACCGGACAAGGCGTATGCGGCGGCATTCGTGCTGCTGATGATCGTGATCCTCCTCAATTTCGTCGTCAGCCTGATCGGGAAAAGGAACAAGCCACAGTGGAACTGAAGGAAGACCAGCCCCAGAACGGGTCCGGCCCGGCGGCCGATGTGCCGCCGCTCAGGCGGATCGTCGTCGAGTCGGAGACCGTGCCGATCCGGGTCGGCGACTATGCCGGCCCCCCGGACCCGAACTACGGTCGCGAGCCCTGGCAGGTCGGCGCCGGCAGCGAAGGCGAGCCGGTCTGGGTCGAGGAGCGGATGCGGACCGAAGACCTCTCGATCGCCTACGGCGACAAGCGGGCGGTGAAGGACGTCACGATCGAGGTGAACTCGGGCGAGGTGCTTGCCCTGATCGGTCCTTCCGGCTGCGGAAAAACGACACTGCTGCGCTCGCTGAACCGCCTGGTCGAACTGACCCCGGCCGCCAAACGGACCGGGCGGATCATCCTCGACGACCAGAGCGTCGACGACTTCGACGTCACCCAGCTGCGCTCCCGGGTCGGGATGCTCTTCCAGCAGCCGAACCCCTTCCCGATGAGCATCTTCGACAACGTCGCCTACGGGTTGCGTGAGCGGGGCAGCAAGAAGCCGCGGAAGAAGATCCTGGAGCCGATCGTGGTCGATGCGCTCGAGCGGGCCGGCCTCTGGGACGAGGTCTCATCCAACCTGAGCCATCCGGCGCTGGCCCTTTCCGGTGGCCAGCAGCAGCGGCTGTGCATCGCCCGCTCGCTGGCGGTTTCACCCGAGGTCCTGCTGCTGGACGAACCCTGCTCGGCGCTCGACCCGATCTCGACTTCGATCATCGAGGACACGATCGTCGAACTGAAGTCGGAGGTCGCGATCGTGATCGTCACCCACAACCTCCAGCAGGCCGCCCGCATCGCCGACCGGGTCGCCTTCATGTACCTGGGTGACATGGTCGAACAGGGAGCTGCGGGCCAGGTCTTCGGGGCCCCCCGCGAGGAACGCACCCAGGACTACGTCGGCGGAGGTTTCGGGTGAAAGCCTCCCTCTTCCTTGTTGCCGGGGCCTGTCTGGCGCTGGTCGTTTCGGGCTGCGAGTCGACCCAGTCCAGAAGCGCCGCGCTTGAGTCCGAGGGTGCCGGCCTGGTCAAGCAGAAGACCTTCGACGTCGGGACGGAGAACCGCCAGATTGACGTGGTCGAGAAGGTTGCGCTCACTGATGTCAACGGCAGCGCGGTAGCGGTCGTACTCAAGAACAATGGCACCGACGGCCTCTCGGATGCACCGATACAGGTCAACGTCAAGAACGCCAAGGGCAAGTCGGTGTTCAAGAACGACCTGGCGGGCACCGAGTTCTCGCTGCTCCACGTCCCGGTGGTCAAGCCGAAGTCGGAGGTGTTCTGGGTCCATGACCAGATCCTGCCGGTCGGCGGCAAGCCCGCCTCTGTCGATGTGACGGTCGGTGAGGCGAAGCCCTTGCCCGCTGACATTCCCGAAATCCAGGTTTCGTCACCGACCCTTCAGCGTGATCCGGTTTCCGGCCTGGAGGTCACGGGCACGGCGGTCAACAAGTCCGATGTCGAGCAGTCGGACCTGATCCTCTACGCGATCGCCCGCAAGAACGGGAAGATCGTCGCCGCCGGACGGGGCCTGATCCCGAAGCTCAAGACGGACGGTTCGCCGGCCTCGTACCACATCTTTTTCATTGGTAATCCGACCGGTGCCGACGTATCGGTAATCGCGCCGCCGGTCAATCTCTCAGGAGGGACCTCATGAGCGACCAGACAGCCGTGCTGCCGGACACGCAGCCGGTCACCGAGCGCTGCACCGGCTGCGGCAAGCCGCTGGCCGAAGACCAGCGCTATTGCCTGAACTGCGGCAAGCGTCGCGGCAAGGCGAGAATCGAGTTCGAGAACTACCTGCCCGAGGCGGGCGGCGACGGGGCGGGAACTCCGCCGCCTCCCGCCCAGGGCGAGGTGCGCCCGGTCCCGCCGGAAGACCCGGACATGCGGCCCGAGCGCGAGGTGACCCCGCTGATGGCAGCGGTCGGGCTTTGTGGAGTGGCGGCGATCCTGCTGATCGGGGTGCTGATAGGTCGCTCGGGCGGCGGCAACGACGGCAGCAGCGCCCAGCCGATATACGCCTCGACCGGAGCCCCGGCCGCCTCGACCTCGAGTACTTCGACCACCTCCACCTCGACCACTGTGTCCACCGACTGGCCGGAGGGACAGGAGGGCTACACGATCGAACTCGCGACACTGCCCAAGGACGGGACCGACGCCGCCACGGTGGATTCGTCGAAGACCGAGCTGACCAGCCAGGGCGCGACCGACGTAGGGGTGCTCGACTCGGACCAGTTCGGCAGCCTGCCGGCCGGAAACTACGTCCTCTACTCCGGTGTCTACACCTCGAAGGGCGAGGCGAACACCGCCCTTCAGAGTCTGAGCGCCAGCTTCCCTGACGCGCAGGTGATCCAGGTGGCCGCCCAGGCGAGCTCGGACACGGGCGGCGGGGGCGGCGCTGCCAAGACCGCCAGCAACAATGGGGGCGGAGCAGCCGCAGACGACGGCAAGGACACGACCCTGACCGACGGCGGCGCCGCGAACAGCACCGAGACCGTCCACGCCTCGAAGGACGACCTCCAGGCGCTCGACAAGGCCACCGGTTCGGATTACGAAGAGATCCAGAAGAAGTTGCCGCCCACCATCGCGACGCCGGGCAAGGCACCTCCGAAGGACAACAAGCCTGCCGGTGGCGGCAGCAGCGGCGACGCGGTGACGATCGGGTGAGTGCCTTGAACCTTCCCGGAAGAAAGAAGGACACTCCGCCGCCGGTTCCGGCTCCGCTCTCGCGACTTGAGACCCGTCGCGAGGAACTGCGGACCCGGTTCGCGGAACTCCAGTGGGACCTGGGCGGAGCGGCCTACGAGATGGCGGCTCGCGACTACTTCCGCCTGGACGTGCTCGCCTCGATGGCGGCGAAGCTGCAGGTGGTCGATGCGGAACTGGCCGAGATCGAGCGGATGGCACGGCTCGAAAGGGCCGGGGCGGCAGGAAGCTGTGCCGGATGCGGCTCGCTGTACGCCCGCGGGGCGATCTACTGCTGGCGCTGCGGGCGCAACCTGAACGAGGGCCGTGGCACCGTGGTCGGCCCGGCGATCACCGCCCCGGTGGTCCCCGAAGGCGCGACCGGCCAGCCGGACCCGGTCATCGACCCGGTAGCCAACAGGCCGACGTCGCGCCCGGGTCCGTCCCCTGAACCCTCGGGAGGGCCGGGGCCCGTGATCGACCAGCGGCCTTCCGCGCCGACGAGTACGGACGACGATCCGGATCTCGATCTCGACACCGACCCGGAACCCGACACCGACCCGGACATGGAACCCGTGGCGTCTGTCCCTCCGGATCCCGCCTCCGAGTTCCCGCATATCGAAAGCCGTGCGGGCTTCCGGCCGACCCCGAGGGGCTACCAGGTGTGAATCCCGGCCCGCCCGAACAGCCCGGGCTGTGGGAGCGGATCCGTGACTGGCGGCTGCCGGTCCGCTACAGGGTTCCGCCGCGCAACGATCTGATCGCCTTCGCGCTGATGGCCCTGGCCTTCGGGCTGATGGTCGGACTGGCGATCGCCCCCGGCTGGGGCAACGCCGGGTCGGCCCGGGCGATCATCGGCTTGCCGGCCGAGGAGAGCCCTGACACCGCTGCCACCGGTGACACCGGTTCCACAGTGGCGGCACTTCAACCACCGGCCGGAGGGGAGGAGTCTTCCTCCTCCGGGGGCGGCAGTTCCACGACGGTCCCGACTTCTACCTCCAGCGGAGAGACGGTCACCACCACCCAGGTCACTACTCAGACCGACACCGGCGACGGCAGCACCCCTCCGCCGGCCGACACCACGGACAACAACTACACCGATCCGCCGGCATCGGACGATCCCTCCGGCGACACCGAAGACCAGCCGGCGCTCACGGCGACCGTGGTCGGAACCGACGACGCCGGGTACGCGGTCGCCGACAGCGCCGGCAACCTGCTCTACATCCACTATCCGAACCCCGTTGCGACAAGGCCGAAAGTCGGGAAGCGGATCGGAACCGACATCACGCCGGTCGACAACGGGACCTTCCTGCAGTCGGATGCCCTCGAGAGCGAAGGCAGCGCGGCGAGTTCGAAGTTGAGCGGCATGGTCTCCTTCATCGATCCCGAAAGCGGCGTGATCACCGTGTCAAGCCGGGGTGTGTCGGTCGCCATTGACGCTGCGAAGGCGATGGAGAAGAGCGCCAGTCCGCCGGTCCTCGGTTCCTGGGTGACCGGCACGATCAGCTTTCCGAACTCCAGCCGCAGGCAGTTGATCTCGGCCGAGCGGACCCGGGGTCCCGCAGACATGGCCGCGAATGGTTCCGGGGCCGAAAACCAGTCCCGGATCGACGCAGCCAACGACGACCCGACCGGGGAGGACCAGACCGAAGCCGATCCCGTGGAGGAGGACCCGATCGAGATCCCTTCGATCAGCGCCAAGTCGATCGAGTCGACCGGTGATCCGCTGACCCAGATCGAGATTTCCGGGGCCGTGAGCTGGGATTCTGTCACCCGGCAGCTGACCATCGGAGCAGACGGTTTCGGGGTCCTGAACCGCGAGATCACGATCGGGGTGACGAAGAAGCTGGCCCTGAAGGGGATCGAGGACGGACTGACTTACGCAGTCTCGGCCGACGTGGGAAGCTCGGGTGCGCTGAAGCTCGCGGGTCTCTCCGCCAACTTCAGCCTCAAGGCCGCGGGAGACTCAAAGCAGGCCTTCGGCACCCACGCCAACTGAGGCAACGAGCCCGCGATCGTCGGGTCTCTACGAGCCTTCGATCGTTGGGCAAATGCGATCGATGTCGATCGAAGACTCTACGAGCCTTCGATCGACATCGGCGGCGACTTGTATGGCTCGTCGCTTGCCGGGGCCTCGGGGGCGGCCGGTTCGGTCTCAGCGGGCTGTTCGACCCCGAGCGCCTCGGCCAGTTCGCCGTTGTCGAACATCTCCTCGACGATGTCGCAGCCGCCGAGCAGTTCGCCGTTCACGTAGAGCTGGGGGAAAGTCTCCCAGTCGGAAATCTCGCTGGTCACCTCGCGCAGGGGCTGAAGGGCCGGCAGCACGTCGATCGCCCCGTATTCGACTCCCATCGAGTCGAGTACCTGGACGGTCCGCATCGAGAATCCGCAGCGCGGGGCAGAGGGGGTGCCCTTCATGAAAAGCAGCACCTGATTCTCGGCGATTAGTTCGCGAACGCGGTCGGTGAGTTCCTGATCAGCCATGGGTTGATGGTAAAGGATGGTCCAGGCCGTCAGTCGAGGATCTTGATGGTCAGGGCGTGGATGGTGCCGTCGTCGAACCGTTCCCTCACGGCCGCTTTGACCAGCCGGTGCTGGTCGATCCGGCTCCTGCCCTCGAACTGCGGAGCGGAGACCTCGGCCCGAAGGTGGTCACCTGTGCCGGTCTCGTCGATCACTTCGGCGGTTGATCCGGGCAGGGCCGACTCGATCATGCCCTTCAGCTCGTTCAGGTCGGCGGCCATCACTCGCCTCCGGCGGCGGCACCCGCCTCGGCCTGTTCGGCCGCGGTCTCGAGCATCTCGTCGATCCGCACGAACTTGACTCTCGGGCGACCATGGGGCTCGCCCTTGCCGACCTCGGCCGCGTCGATCTTCTCCCAGCCGCTGAAGGTGACGAAGTTCGCCCCGCGTTCGGCCAGCAGTTCCTCGATCGCGGCAGGTTCCGGGTTCGCCGGCTCGAGCAGACTGCCCGCAGCGACGTCTTCGAAGAGGTGGGCGACCGTCTCGGTCGCGCACTTCTTGTTGGTGCCGATCACACCGGAAGGCCCGCGCTTGATCCAGCCGGCCGTGTAGTGGCCGGTGCGGGGTTCGCCCCCGTGGCTTTCGAGCACCCGTCCACCGTCATTGAGGATGGTGCCGCGCCGCTCGTCGAAGGGCACCCCGCGCAGCGGAACGCCGGTGTAGCCGACCGATCGCAGGATCAGGTCGCATTCGAGCTCTTCGCGCTCGCCGGTGTCGCGGGCCCGGAGGCTGCCTTCCTGTTCGACCAGTTCGTTATGGCCGATGACGATGCTCTCTACCTTGCTGCCGCCCTTGATCTCGACCGGTGAGGCGAGGAACCTGAGCACGATGCGCTTCGGCTTGCCCTCTGGCTGGCGGGAGGCGTACTCCTTGACGATCTCGACGTTGACCCGGGCGGTCTTGTCGGCTTCGTCGGATTCGATCCAGGCCTGACTTGCCAGGTCCAGCTCGACTTCGTCCGGGTTGACGATTACGTCGGCTTCCTCGAGTTCGCCGAGTTCCTTGACTTCGGGGTTCGTGTAGGCGGCCTGGGCGGGCCCCCGGCGGCCCAGCACGACGATCTCTTCGATGGTCGACGCGTCGAGCAACTCGATCGCGTGGTCGGCGGTGTCGGTCTTGCGGAGCTCGGCGTCATCGAGGGCGAGCATCCTGGCAACGTCAAGGGCAACGTTGCCGTTGCCGATCACCACGGCGCGTTTGGCCTGATCCAGCTTGAAATCACGGTCGGCGTAATCCGGGTGTGCGTTGTACCAGCCGACGAAGGCGGTGGCGGCGAAGCTGCCGGGCAGATCTTCGCCGGGGATGCCCAGCTCGCGGTCGGCCTCTGCCCCGAAGGTGTAGAGGATCGCGTGGTAGTGGTTCTCGAAGTCCTCGACGTTCAGGTCGCGGCCGATCTCGACGTTGCCGAAAAAGCGGAATCCCTCCTTGGCCGCGGTGCGCTCGTAGACCCGGGTCACCGACTTGATCTTGGGATGGTCGGGAGCGACGCCGCCACGCACCAGCCCGTAGGGGGTGGGCAGGCGGTCGAAGAGGTCCACCTGGGCGTGGGTGTCGGGGTCTTTGATGATCTGGTCGGCGGCGTAGAAGCCGGAGGGCCCGGCGCCGATGATCGCTACACGGAGCGGGTTTTCGAGGGTTCCTGGATTACTCATGCGGCCAACAAGGATAAGGAATCCCTACCGCCGGGAACGGACATCCCGGGTCCGGGTCGCTCCGCCGGGTCTAGCTGTCTTTGCCGGCGCGCCGGGCGACCCGGTCGATCTCGTCGACGAAGCGGGGCCAGAGCTGCTCGGGGATGTCGTGGCCCATGCCTTCGTAGATGCGGAGCTCGGCATCCGGAATCGCCCGGGCGGTTGCCCGCCCGCCGCGCGGGAATACCAGCTTGTCGGCGGCGCCGTGAAGGACCACGGTCGGAACGTCGAGCCGGGCGAGGTCCCGGTCACGCTTCGGCTGGCAGTTGATCGCGTGGAGTTGACGGGCGGTGCCATCGAGGTAGATGCCGCGCTCGTAGGCCACCGCCGCGATCTGCCGCAATCTTTCCTTGTCAGTCGGGAAATCCGGTGATCCGATCACCGCCGCGAGGGTCTCCATTCCACCCAGGTAGCTGTCGAGCGTGTTGGTCGGCCGGGTGCGCATCAGGGCGGCGAGCTCCCTGACGCCGGGGAAGGCATCGCGACGGGAACCGGTCCGGGACATCATCGAGGTGAGGGAGAGAACCCGTTCGGGATGCTCGATCGCCATGGTCTGGGCGATCATGCCGCCCATCGAGTAGCCGATCACGTGGGCACCATCGACCCCGAGATAGTCGAGGACGCCGACCGCGTCGGCCGCCATGTCGCCCAGCGTGTAGGCCAGGTCCCGCGGGATTCCCAGCATCATGGCCGGCAGGGCGGGCTTGCCCTTGTGCCGGAGGACGGTCGAGGCCCCGTTGTCTCTGTTGTCGATCCGGACCACGCGGAATCCGCGATCGGTCAGCATCTCTACCAGGGGGAGGTCCCAGTAGACCATCTGGGTACCGAGGCCCGGGACCACGAGCAGAACCGGGTCGGACGGGTCTCCGTGGACGTCGAATGCGATTTCCACCTCGCCGACTCGGGCGAATTCGACTTCGGGGATTGCGAGAGCGTTCTGACCTATCGTTTCCGTTGTCATGCCGGACCTGACGATACCGGGGAGGAGCCATGGGCCGGCGTTTTTCGCCGGATCCAGGGCCATTTCGATGCCCGGGACCATGCTTTTGTGCCTTGTAGCCCTGTTCCTCCTCGCTGTTCCGGCGTCGGCCGACGACCTGGCGGTGAGTGACGCGGCAACCGGCCACGAAGGGCAGGTGACGATCGTCGTCCTGCCTCAGGGAACCTCACCGGCCGATCTGGCCGGCCTGGAACATGCCGCGATCGGACTCATGAACCCCGGTCTGGGGGACGTTTCGGCCCAGCAGACCTGGCTCGACGTGTCGCAGGGAGCAAGGGCGTTTGACTCAACGTATGACACTCCGTTAGACCGGGTGTATCCGGGCGGGGAATTCGCACAGGGATGGGAAAAGGTGGTCAGGAGGGCGAAGAGCAACGACACCACCCTGATTCCGGGTCTGATG
Source organism: Solirubrobacterales bacterium (assembly GCA_020438395.1). Lineage (GTDB taxonomy): Bacteria > Actinomycetota > Thermoleophilia > Solirubrobacterales > 70-9 > 67-14. The sequence continues at coordinate 14,834 of JAGQUR010000100.1, forward strand.
GCCAGCGTGCTGGCCGGTCACGACCTCAATGCGGTGGCAGCGGACTCGGCAGGTGCGGCGGCGCTGGCGGTGGCCCGCCGGGACGGGGGGATCGCAAGGGCTCCGCAGGCCTGCGGCGGCCCCCCGGGAATGCTCGATTCAGGCTCCCCCGGGGCAGATGCCGCGATTCCCGGCTGCCCTGACCCGGTGACCGTGCTCGCGATGCCCCTGGACTCCGCCGTGGAGGCGGCCGACAACCGGCGGGCCGGTGACCTGCAGATCTTCATCGAACAGCCCCCGGCCGATTCCGGCGACCAGCTTTCGATCGCGATCGCCGGACCCGGGATGAAAGGCGAACTCGAGTCGCCAAGCACCCGCACCGACGGCTACGTGCTCTCCACCGATATCGCTCCGACGATCCTCCGCCACTTCGGGATCAAGACCCCGAAGGCAATGACCGGGCAGCCGATCGAATCCGGGGGCAAGCTCGACGTCGGTCGGCTGACCGACCTCGAAAACCGCTACGAACAGGTCGGCAAGCGCCGTGGCGCGGCCCTGGCGATCCCCCTCCTGCTGTGGATCGCGCTGGCCGGGCTCGTCTCCTTCGGCAGCCGCGGCCTCTACGCGAGACCGGCCCTGCGTCTGCTCTGCCTGTCGACCGTGCTGCTTCCGGTGGTCCTGCTCCTGACCGCGGCCCTGGAACCGTCGCTTTTCGTGGAGAGAACGATCGCCACCCTGCTGCCCGTCCTCGTCGCCGCCCTGTTGATGCGTATCGCTCCGGGATGGCTCTCGCTCGCAATCGCCTGCGGTCTCACCGTGATCCCTTACGGCATCGACATGCTGGCCGGGTCGGCGCTCACGCCGCGTGCGGTGATCGGTCCCAACCCGGGGCTCGGGGCCCGCTTCTACGGGATCGGCAACGAACTCGAGTCAACCTTGATGATTCTCACTTCGATCGGCACCGGCGCATCCCTGACCTGGTTCGGGACAACGGGCCGCCGTGCCGCGATCTGGTTCCTCGCGGTCGGAACCGTGGCCACGGTCGTATTCGCCGCCGGCCGGTTCGGCGCCGACGTCGGAGCGGCCATTGTCTTTCCCGTCGCCGCAGTCGTAGCCGCGGCCTTCGCGGTCGGTCGGCCGCGACTGGCCTGGGCCGGCCTCGCCGCCGCTCTCGCCGCCCTGGTCCTGGTCGCCCTGGCCGATGTGGTCACCGGCAGCGAGACCCATTTCGTCCGTTCGATCGTCGGCGGCACCGGGGGCTCCTTCTTCGAGGTGATCGGACACCGGCTCGACGCCACCCTCGAGAGCTTCACGCGGGTTTCCCGGATACCGGTCACCCTGGTCGCGGTCGCTGTGATCGCCCTGGGGATCTGGCAACGCAGCACTGTTCTCTCCTGGATCGACGAATTGCCGATGATGAAGGCGGCCGCCGCGGCCGCCGCGGCAGGCTCCCTGGTGGGCGCCCTGACAAACGATTCCGGGGCACTTTTCATTCAGGTGGGGACGCTTTATCTGGCGCTGATAGCGGGATTTGCGTGGACGGCGTCGAAATACCACCCTGAATCGGGTTAACCGCCCCTCCCAGGACCGCCACCTCCACTATCCTTATCTATCGTGCGAATCGCCCTTGTCACACCGTATTCGTGGACTTACCAGGGCGGCGTAAACCGGCACGTCCAGTCGCTCGCCGAGGAGTACATCTCCCGAGGCCATTACGTCCGTGTCATCGCGCCCTTTGATCCACCCGACCGCCTCTCGAAGGTGCTTCACCGTGCCGAGGCGGAAGACCGCGAGATCCCGGACTACCTGATCCCGGTCGGGCGCACCTTCGGCATCAACGCGAACGGAGCGGTTTCGAACATTCCGCTGTTCCCCTCGGGCGTGGTGGAGACCCGTCGCGCGATCGAGGAAGGCGACTTCGACGTCGTCCACCTCCACGAGCCGACCACGCCGGCCAACGGCTGGGACACCTGCCTGTCGAGCGACGTTCCGGTGGTCGGCACCTTCCACGCCTATTCGACCAAGCCGTTGCCGAATTACATCGCCAACGCGGTCGGCGCCCGGCGCACCCTGAACCGGCTCTCCGCCCGCATCGCCGTATCCCAGGCGGCCGCCTGGACCGGGCGACGCTGGTTTGGCGGCAATTACACGATCGTCCCCAACGGAGTCGACATCGATGCCGCGCCGACCGGCCCCAAGCCCGAGACCGACCATCTGCGTGCGCTCTTCGTCGGTCGCCCCGACGAACGCAAGGGCCTGCCGGTGCTGCTTCGCGCTTTTTCCGCCTTGGTCGAACACGCCCCCGCCCGGCTCACAGTGGTCGGGGCCGACCCGGATGACGTCCACCGGATCCTGGCCCACCCGGAGCTCTCCGATCACCTGGATCTGAAGGGCAGGGTCTCCAACGAGGAACTCTGGCGCCAGCTTCACGAGGCCGACGTCCTGGTGGCACCTTCGCTCTCCGGGGAGTCGTTCGGAATGATCCTCACCGAGGCATTCGCCGCCGGGACCCCGGTAATCGCATCGGGGATCGCCGGCTACAGCGATGTGGTCACCCACAACCACGACGGCATCCTCGTCCCGCCGGCCGACCCGCAGGCGCTGGCCGAAGAACTGCAGTGGGCGCACCACGAGCCCGAGCGTCTCGCCGAGATGGGCGAAGCCGCCCGCGAAAGCTCGCAGCGGTATGCCTGGAGCTCCGTGGCCGACAAGGTCATGGACGTCTACGAACGGGCGATCGAAGTTCCCGAGCCACGCGACGTGGCCGACCGGGTTCGTCGCCGCTTCGGCGTCACGCCATCCGACGGCCTGCCGTGGGCGCCGGCCGTGAAGCTTCCCTCGCTTGATCCGGTCCCGGAGGGCGGGTCCGGCCGCCGCAAGGGCTGGATACGAAAAGCCGCGATCGGGTTCATGGCACTGTTCGGGCTCGGCCTGACCGCGATCGCAGCCCAGAAGATAGGCGTCGATCAGGTGGCCGAGGCGGTGGTCCGCTCCGACATCTCATGGGTGCTGGTCGCGCTCGCCCTGATGGCTTCCTCGCTCTTCTTCCGAGCCTGGTCCTGGTTCTTCATCGCCAAGTCGGCCCTGCCGCATTCCGGGCTCAAGCGGCGTGACTTCGCCTCGGCGACCATGATCGGGGTGTTGATGTCGGCAACGCTGCCTGCCCGTCTGGGCGAGCCCGCCAGGGCGATCAGCCTCGCCCGACACACGGGCCGGGCACGGGACACCCTGCCGGTCGTGGTCGGAACGATCGTCTCCCAGACGATGCTCAACATCCTCGCGATCCTGCTGCTGGGAGCCTTCGTCCTGTCCTCGATGGACAGTGTCTTCCACGGTGGCACCAGGCAGATCCTCCTCTTCAGCCTGATCCCGGCGGTCCTGCTCCTGGCGGTGATCGCCGCCCCGACCATCCTGGGCAACCAGAGCGGCAAGGGCCGTCTCGCCCGGGTCGGCGCTGTCGTGCATTCGGTGATGCTGCAGGTACGTCGCGGTCTGACCGTGTTCAGGCATCCGCGCAACGGCGCCCCGGCCGTCGCACTTCAGCTCTTCGCCTGGGTCATCCAGATGCTCTCCTGCTGGGCCCTGATGTTCGCCCTCGGTCTCGACAGCCAGGCCGGCCTCGCGGCATCCGCTGCGGTGCTGCTGGCGGTCAACGTCACCGCGGTCGTTCCGGTCACCCCGTCGAACATCGGCATGTTCCAGGTCGCAGTGATCTTCGTGCTCCACAAAGGGTGGGGGATCTCGACCGCCGACGCGCTCGCCTACGGCGTGATCCTGCAGGCCGTTGAAATGGCGACCGCGGTCGCCCTCGGCGTTCCGGCCATGCTCCGCGAAGGCCTCACCTGGTCGGACCTGCGCACCCAGGCGATCGCCAGCGCGCCGGTCGAGCTGGAGGCCTATCCGCAGCGGAAGCGCAGCCAGGAAGAGCGGCGCGAAGTCACCTACACCCGTTAAGCCCGGGCACCTGTTGCGGTGAGGCCGCGGGGCCGGCATGCGTCCCCGGGACCTCGTACTCGCTGCGCTCGTACACGGGAGTTTCCCGGGGACGCATACCGACCTCACGGCCGGCCCAGACAGGTCGGGCGCCCGCCCGCCCGGCCACATAGAGGCGTCCCCTGGCATCCACCCGCTGAAGGTCTGAGCTATACTGAACTTTATGGTTCAGTATTTTGATGATCGGACGGAGTTGGCTGAGCGGGCTTTTTCTGCTTTGGCTGACCCTGTCCGGATGGGGGTTCTGGACCGGCTTGGTGAGGGTGGGGCTTCGGTTTCGGATCTGGCCGGGCCGGCCGGGATGTCCCTGACCGGGATGAAGAAGCACATCGGGATTCTCGAGGAGGCCGGGCTCGTCCGGACCGAGAAACGGGGCAGAACCCGCTGGTGCGAACTGGCGACCGAAGGATTCGACGAGGCCGCCTTCTGGCTCGAAGAGTTCCGCCGTCGCCGTCACGAACAGCTGAACCGTCTGGAAGAGGTCGTCGAAAGACGCAAACGAGAAAGGCAGACATGACCGGACTGAACGAACTTCACAAGACCGTGGTCACGCTCCCGGCCGACACCGAGATCCACACCGAGCGGATCTTCGACGCGCCACCGGAGGTGATCTGGGACTGCTTCATGGATCCGGAACTGCTGAAGCAGTGGCTGGGACCGGATCGCCTGGAGATGCGGGTCGACGAGTTCGACGCCAGGCCCGGCGGGAAGTGGAGCTACGTCCACATCGACAGCGACGGCACCGAGTACAGGTTCTTCGGCGAGTTCGTTGAACTTGACAGACCGGTCCGTGCGGTCCAGACCTTCAACTTCGTGATGGAGCCTCAGCCGCCGCCGTCGGTTGACGAGCTCAACCTGATTCCGCTCGAGAACGACCAGACCCGTCTGGTGACCAAGACGACCTTCGAGAGCAGGGAGCAGCGCGACGGGATGATCCAGGCCGGCATGGAGAAGGGAATGAACGAGGGCTACGAGAAACTGGATTCAATCCTGGCCGGACGCGAGCGCTGAATTTCAGAGGAGCTGGGTCCAGTCGATCCGCTCCGGGAATCTGGGCAGGCCGTCGTCGGGCACCGGGTACCAGGCGGCGGCGTAGTCGGTGAACTGGTGGGCGGCGGGGCGGATCCCCGGGTCCTCGTTCAGGGCTCCCATCCTGATCGCGAGAATGTCCGGGTTCTGCGGGTGCGAGGTGTAGAGCTGGCCTCCGCATTCGCGGCAGAAGAACTTGTTGAAGCCGCCGTCGCCCGGCTCGTAGGAGCCGATGTGTTCCTCTCCCGAAGTGATCCTGAAAGAGCCGGGTTTGGTCAGGGCCGTCGCCGAGAAGGCGGTACCGGTCCGGTGCTGGCAGCGGCCGCAGTAGCAGAGGGCCGCCCCGATCAGGGGAGCGTCGACCTCGAAGGTGACCTTGCCGCACATGCACTCGCCGGTCATGTGGCTGGCCGGCTCCAGTGGCTGATCCTGCGCTGAGCTTTCCATGACGCCAGCCTAGCCGGAGAGGATCGGGGTTAGGCTGGGGCAGGACAAGTCGATCGATGGAACATGGGCGCGAACACTGATCGAGAGGAACTGATCGCGGCGCTGTCGGCCGAAGTCACCGACCGGCGGGTCCTGGATGCGATCGCCTCGGTTCCGAGGGAACTCTTCGTGCCGGAGGACCAGCGGCCGTACGCCTGGGAGAATCGCCCGTTGCCGATCGGGCAGGGCCAGACGATCTCCCAGCCCCTGGTGGTGGCGACCATGTGCGAAATGCTGGCGCCCGGACCCGACGATCTGGTCCTGGACATCGGCGGTGGCTCCGGCTACCACGCGGCGGTGCTGGCCCGGCTGGCCCGTCGGGTGATCTCGATCGAACGGCACCCCGAACTTGTCGGGCAGGCCAGACAGTCGCTGGAGGATGCCGGGGTCGAAAACGTGGAAATGATCTGCGGTGACGGGTCGCACGGGTATCCGGCAGAGGCGCCATTCGACGTGATCAACGTAGCGGCCGCGGCTCGCGGGGAGGTGCCGGCCGCCCTGAAGGAGCAACTGGCCGAAGGGGGTCGAATGATCGTGCCGGTGGGCCGGTGGCGGCAGTGGCTGGAACTCTGGCGCCGGAAGGACGGGGAACTTTCCCGCGAGCGGGTGGTCGCGGTCGCCTTCGTCCCCCTGGTCGAAGACGGCTGAGCCCGATTCCACCCGCACGCACGCGGCGGTTCTAGGATCAGACCATGGCAAAGGCCACCTCAGTATTCGAAAAGCAGGCCGCGACCTACCGGGGCCCGCGCGAGAAGCTGGTCCCGCAGATGGATCGCTTCTACGGGATGGTGCCCGAAGCTGTCCGCCTGGCTTCCGCCGCGGCCGGATCCGGCGAAGGGCCACTTCGCGTCCTCGATCTCGGGGCCGGCACCGGGATGCTCTCTGCGGTCGTCTCCGAGTCGTTTCCCTCGGCGAGCTTCACGCTCTTCGACTTCTCGCCCCGGATGCTCGAACAGGCCCGCGAGCTGCTGGGGGAGGGGAGCGTGGTCGTTTCCGGCGACATGTACGAGGGGATCCCGGCCGGACCGTGGGATGCCGTGATCTCCGCCCTGGCCATCCATCACATGACCGACGAAGGCAAGCGGTCGGTCTATGAATCGGCCTTTCGAGAGTTGGGGCCGGGCGGGGTCTTCGTCAACGCAGAGCATGTGCTGGGGGAGACTCCGGCCCTCCAGGAGCACTACGCCCGTTGGCACCGCTGGCAGGCCTACGAGAAGGGGCTGACCGACGCCGAGTGGGCCGACACGGTCGAGCGGATGAGCCACGATCACCTGACCCCGCTCTCGACCCAGCTCGGCTGGTTGAGGGAGATCGGCTTCACTGATGTCGACTGCCTCTGGAAAGACCACGGTTTCGCGGTCTTCTTCGGCCGCAGGTCCTGACCGGACCGGGTCCGTGGTGTTCAGGCGAGCCGGGCGGTGCCGGCGATCATCTCGGCGGTTTCGGCCGGGACTTCGAGCTGGGGACAGTGCCCGACTCCGTCGAGTTCCACATATACGGCGTCGGGAAACCATTTCTCCTGAAACCGGACAGCGGTCTCCGGCCAGCGCAGCAACTGGTCCGAGGTGCCCCAGATGAACCGCACCGGGCAGTCGACGCGGTCGGGATCGAACTGGAAACCGGGCTCGCGAGCGAACTTCACCAGCGGTATCGCGGCCGGACAGTTGGCCGCCCCGACCAGCTGGCGAACCACCATTTCGGCGGTGATCAGGCTGTCGTCCTCGACGATGAACCGGGTCGCCTGGCGACGGCCTTCCGGGGTCGCGGCGATCTCCCTGGCGAAGGGCGCCGCTCTCTTGACCAGTTCCTGCTGCGTGACGAAATAGTCGAAGGCATGCCGCTCCTGGAAATCGGCCGACCAGCCGCCGACCGGGGCGAAAGCGGACACCGAAAGGGCCCGACCCCGTTCCGCGAGCCGGAGCGCCACCCAGCCACCGAGCGAATTGCCGGCCACATGCGCGGACCCGAATCCGACTCCATCCATGGCTGCCTCGATTCCCGCCGGCAACGTGTCGGCGGTGAAGTCGCCCTTGAGTGCCGGTCCGCCGGCATGTCCGGGCAGGGTCACGGCCAGCACCTCGAATTTCCGCTCCAGCGGGGGTATGACCAACTCCCAGGTGCTCCAGGTGTCGGTGATCCCGTGGATGAGCACAAGCGGCGGGCCCGAACCGCCGTGATGGAAGGGCGTGAACACCGGTGTCATGACCGGGACTATTTCAATTGCGGGCGACCGGCTCGATCCCGAGTTCGGTGAGCTTGCGGTCGAAGTCGATCATGCGCCCGGTGTCCACGTAGAAGTCGCGCTGCTCGACCACTTTCCCCCATCTTGTGCGGACCAGGATCATCGTCTGGTTCGTATAGAGCGCTTCGCCGTCCGGACCGATCGAGATGTCGTCGAACTGCGCTACCGCGGTCAGTGCCCAGGGCGGGCCGGAGGTCCAGAACTCGAGGATCTCCCCCTGGAGCCCGGCCGCCACGAAGTCCCGGAGGAACAGCTCGATCTGTTCGCGTCCGCGGTGCTCGCCGGCCCAGCGGTGGGGCGCGTCATTGAAGTGGAGGACGGCGTCATCGGCGAAGCCGTCCAGTAGCGGGCCGTAGTCGCCTTCGTTGAGGGCTTCGACGCTGCGGCGGAACTTTGTCAGGAGCAGCTTTCGGACGATGGCCTGGAAGCCAAGGGCGAGAACGATGCCGGTCAATACCGGTCGGAGGCGGCGCATGAGGAGCCTTTCTCGAGGGGTTGAATCCAACCTATCCGACCGTTACCCGCATTCCAGTTGGTAGAACCTCCTTCAGATGAGCGGTGAAGGCACAGCAACGGTTTCCCGGCGGGTCCACGATTCGCTGCGGCGTCAGATCCTTGAGGGAACCCTCTCTCCGGGGGACCGGATCCCCTCCGAGCGGGTACTGGCCGAGGAATTCGGGGTCAACCGGCATGCTGTGCGCGAGGCGCTCAAGGGGCTTCAACAGGCCGGTCTGATCAGGATCACCCACGGCGGCGCCACCCGGGTTCTTGACTGGCGCGATTCGGGCGGGCTGGAGGTGCTGCTTGACCTTGGCGGCGACCCGGTCGATCCGCCGGCCGAGATCGTCCGCTCGGTTCTCGAGATGAGGGCCTCGATCGGGGTGGATGCCGCCCGGCTCTGCGCCGGGCGAGCCAGCGAGGCCGAACGCGATGAAGTCGAACGGCTGGGAGAGCGGGCGGCCGCCCTCGTTGGCGCAGGCGACGACGACCTGCTCGACCAGTCCTTCGCCGAGTTCTGGATGGCGGTCGTTTCCGGTTCCGGCAACATCGCCTATCGCCTTTCGCTCAATTCGCTACTGGCGGCGATGCTCTCCTTCGGTGAGGTCGCGAACAGGATCCGACCCGATGATCCGAAGATCATCACCCGCCTCGGCAGCGCGATCGGCGCCGGGGATCCGGACACGGCGGCCGAGGTCGCCGGTCACATGCTCCACGCCGACGTGAAGCGCGCCATCTGACCATCCCGCGTTCCGGCCGCGGCCAGGTCCCGGCCGGCCACTTGCCAACACAACATGCAACTGGTATAACCAGTTGAGTCATGAGCGACCTGATCCTCTATGCGATCCCGTTCTTCTTTCTGGCTATGGGTCTGGAATACCTGACCCTCCGGCACGCGGCCCACGAACATGCCGAAGAGCAGGCCGCGATCGACCCGGATGCGCCGATCGGGTTCGAGGCGAAGGACACCGCAACCAGCCTCAGCATGGGCGTCGGCCACCTCTTCATCGCCGGCGCCTGGAAGCTGGTCGTGCTGGTCATCTACGCCGCGATCTATTCGGTCAGCCCGATCCAGCTCTCGCCTTCGGACTGGTGGACCTGGGTGCTGCTCTTCTTCGTCGACGACCTGGCCTACTACGCGTTCCACCGCAGCCACCACCGCATCCGCCTCTTCTGGGCGATGCATGTGGTTCACCACTCGTCCGAGCACTACAACTTCTCGACCGCGCTCCGGCAGGACTGGTCGCCCTTCACCTCGATCTTCTTCTGGATGCCCGGCGCGCTCCTGTTCGAGCCCTGGATGATCTACCTCGCCTTCTCGTGGAGCCTGCTCTACCAGTTCCTGCTCCACACCGAGGCGGTCCGGAAGCTGCCGCGGCCGATCGAGTTCATCTTCAACACGCCCAGCCACCACCGGGTCCATCACGGCTCCCAGGAGCAGTACCTGGACAAGAACTACGGCGGCATCCTGATCATCTGGGATCGCATGTTCGGGTCCTTCGAACCGGAGGAAGAGCGGGTTCGCTACGGCCTGACCAGGAACATCGAGACCTTCCATCCGGTCAAGGTCGCCTACGGCGAATACGTGAACATCTGGCGGGACGTACGGGCGGCCGACAACTGGCGGGACCGCCTCGGCTTCACCTTCAAGGGGCCCGGCTGGAAGCCCCGCGAATCAGCCGGCGGCGTTTCTCCGGAAGCAGCCGACGAGGTGGGTGTTGACCAGGCCGACCGCCTCCATCAGGGCGTACATGTTCGTCGGGCCGACGAACTTGAATCCACGCGAGCGTAGTTCCTTCGCCAGGGCCTCCGACTCGGCGGAGCTGGTCGGCACCTCGGAGTGACTTGCCGGCTCGGGCGAGCGGGCTGGCGCGAAGCCGGAGATGAGTCCTTCGAGGCCGCCATCCCCGCGCAGATCGATCGCCGCCGCAGCGTTGCTTCGGGTCGCCTCGATCTTGGCGCGGGCCCGGATGATCCCCTCGTTGCCCATCAGATTCTCGACATCCCGGTCACTCAGGCCGGCGCAGTATTCGAGGTCGAAATCCCGGAACGCTTCCCGGAAGGCGGGCCGCTTGCGGAGGATGGTCGCCCAGCTGAGGCCGGCCTGGAAGGCTTCCAGGGAGAGGCGTTCGAACATCGCCTGCTCGCCGGCCACCGGAATTCCCCATTCCTCGTCGTGATAGTCCCGCATCATCTCGCTGCCATTGGCCCAGCCGCAGCGGATCCGGCCGTCATCTTCGAGTTCACTCACCGGCTCCATCTTGCCAGCTAGGTTGAACGGGTGAGAAGGATCCGGAAAGCCGCTCTGCTGACATCTTTCGTCGCCCTGGCATTTGCCTCGGGTCTGGCGCCGGCGTCGCCGGCCGCCCCGGCCGGGCTGAAGAAGAAGGTGATCGGGCGCTCCGTCGAGAACCGTCCGATCATCAGCTGGCGGCAGGGTGATTTCGCGGCCGGTTTCCGGGTGCTGGTGGTCGGCTCGATCCACGGGGACGAGCGACAGGGCATGAGGGTCGTGGCCAACCTGCGCCAGCGGCTGGCAGGGCGGAATGGACCGGAGGGGATCGCCTTCTGGACGATCAGGACCGCCAACCCGGACGGCACCGCAAGGAATACCCGCCGCAACGCCCGGCTGGTCGATCTGAACCGGAACTTCCCCTACCGCTGGGACGGCAGCCTGAACGGTGGCTACAACTCGGGTCCGCGGCCCGCCTCGGAACCGGAGACCAGGACCATCATGCGCTTCTCACGAAGGGTCGGTTTCGACCTGGCAATCTGGTTTCACCAGCCCTGGGGACGCACCCTTGTCCCCTGTAACCGGGACCGCCGTTGGGCGATTCTCTATTCCCGGCTCTCCGGCCTCGGCACCGGCGGCGGATGCGACCGCGGCAGCTACCCGGGCAGCGCGATCTCGTGGCAGCACCATGAATACGGCACCACGGCGTTCGTGGTCGAACTCGGCCCGCGGGTCCAGAAGAGGGCCGTGATTGCGCGGCATGCCGGCGCGGTGATCCGCCTGGCCCGCCGAATGAGCTGAGTGTCAGGAATCCAGTCCTGCGGCGAGACCGCGGAAGATCCCGTTGGCTCAGCTTCGTGTCCGGATCATTCAACCAATTGGTTGAAAATCTGGCGGGAATGTTCTATCTTCAACCACATGGTTGAAGATTCGGAGAAGGTCGATCGCGTCTTTCATGCCCTTTCGAACGGCACCCGCCGGGGCATGGTCCGGCAGCTCTCGCGCGGTGAATGCACGGTCGGCGACCTGGCCCGACCTGCCGATATGTCCTTCGCCGCCGCCTCCAAGCACGTCAAAGTGCTGGAGCGGGCGGGCATGGTCAACCGCCGGGTGAAGGGGCGGCAGCACATCTGTTCGCTGAGGCCCGATCCACTCAGGGATGCGAGCGAGTGGCTCGGCTTCTACGAAAAGTTCTGGAGCGACAACCTCGAGAGACTCGCAGCCGCGGTTGAAACCGACTACGCCCGGGAACAGGAGGGGCGATGACCACCTCCGGCGACTCGGTACAGATCGTCAAGCAGGTCGCGGCCCCGGTCGATCGGGTCTACCAGGCCTTCATCGAACCGGAGCAGCTGGTCAGCTGGATGCACCCGGACGGCTTCACCGGACACTCGGCGACCAACGACCCTCGTGAGGGCGGCAGGGGCGAGTTGAAGCACAACCTCCCCGACGGAGGCATCGGGGGCTTCAACTGGGTGTACCTCGAAGTCACCGAGAACGAAAGGCTGGTCATGGACTGGCAGTTCGGACCGGAAGGTGCCGACCCGGACGGCAAGCGTTCCCGCCTGACCATCGAACTTCACGAAGCGGGGCCCGGATCGACCGAGGTCACCCTGACCCACGACCGGCTCGGCGAAGCACCACCCGGCGGCCACGTCGGAGTCAACGCCGGCTGGACCCAGGCTCTCGACAGCCTCGGCCGCTATTTCGAAAACGATTGAGAGGAACGACATGACTTTGCAGCCAACGGTTTCGGCCGATGAATGGGAGTCGGCCCGGCAGAAGTTGCTGATCAGGGAAAAGGAAGTGACCCGGGCGAAGGACGCGCTGGCCGCCGAAAGGCGCCGCATGCCCTGGCTGAAGGTCGAAAAGGACTATGAGTTCGAGGGGCCGGATGGCAGGGTCAGGCTTCTTGACCTCTTCGAGGGACGCCGGCAACTGATCATCTACCGGTTCTTCTTCGACCCCGAGGTGACCGGCCATCCCGATGCCGGCTGTCCCGGCTGCTCCTTCGGGGCCGACCAGGTCGCCGACCTCCGGCACCTCAACGCCCGGGACACGACCTTCTGCCACGTCTCCCGGGGCTCGCAGGAGAACATCGGCCGCCTGAAGGAGAAGATGGGCTGGCAGCAGATCCCCTGGTACACGGTTATCGACGACTTCGACAGGGATATGGGCGTCGGCGAGTGGCACGGAACCAACGCCTTCATACGCGACGACGATGGCACGATCTACCGCACTTATTTCATCGACGCCCGCGGCGATGAACAAATGGGAAGCACCTGGGCTCACCTCGACCTGACCGCACTCGGCCGCCAGGAAGAGTGGGAGGACTCGCCCGAAGGCTACCCCCAGACCCCGCCGTACCAGTGGTGGCGTCGCCACGACGAGTACGAGCCGGTCTCATGATCCTCGCCCACATCGCCGGGATCCCGGTCGAGGAGATGCTAATGCTGGCCCCCGCCTTCGCGGGGGCGGGGATAGCCCTTCGCTCCCGCCTGAGGCGGGAGCGAAGGTAGTCAGTCGCGTGCGAATTCGGTGATCAACTCGACCGTCTTCTCGGGCACGTCGAGCATCGGGCAGTGGCCGATTCCTTCGAGGATGATCCAGTCGGCGTCCGACAGGCCTTCCTGGAAGCGGGCGGCGGCGACGGGCCAGCCCAGGACCTTGTCCTCGGTACCCCAGACGATCCGGGTCGGGCAGTCGATCGCGTCGTAGTCGAAACTCCAGTCAGTGGTGCGACCCATCTCGGCAAGCGCCAGCGCTTCGGTGCATCCGGCACCGCCCAGCAGGATCTTCTTCGACAGTTCCGGCGAAACGACTTCAGGGTGTTCGGTCAGGAACTGAAGCAGCATCGCCCGGCCTTCCGGGGTGGCAACGGCATCGTCGACGTGTTCCGCCGCCGCGGCAACCAGTGGGATCATCTCCTGGAAGAAGTCCATGGTCTGGTCGATCACGGGGTCACCTTCGGCCCAGCCGCCGGCCGGGGCGAGCGCGTTGACGGTTCTCGCCCTGCCGTTCGCCGCGAGTCGAAGTGCGGCATAGCCGCCGAGTGAGTTGCCGACAAGGTGGGCGGTTTCGATCCCCACCTCGTCAAGCAAGGTTTCGGTCCCTTCGATCAGCAGGTCGACACTCGCCTCGCCTTCGATCTCAGGGCCGCCGGCGTGCATCGGCAGGGTCGGGATGAATACATCGTATTTCTCCTCCAGGGGAGCAATGACCAGGTCCCACATCTCCCAGGTCCCGGTGAACCCGTGAATCAGAACCAGCGGTTCGCCGCTGCCACCACGATGAAAAGGCGTAAATTCGCTCATGCCTACATTCTCCACCCTCGGATGGAATTCGGGGTCGTTCCAGAAAGCGGATAGGCTCGCAGCCGCAAATGCCAGCCGAGACAACCCACAGGATGCGGGTCCGTTACAACGAATGTGACCGGGTCGGGATCGTCTTCAACTCGAACTACCTCGTCTACACGGATGTGGCCGCGACCGAGTTCTGGCGCGAACACCTCGGCGGCTACTCCGAGTTCAACGAGATCGGACTGGACATGGTCCTGGCCGAAGCGAACATCCGCTTCCGCCAGCCGCTCGAGTTCGATGACGAGTTCGACATCCGGGTGAGCGTCGGCGGTATGACCGCCCGCTCGATGACAATCGAGTTCGAGTTCACCCGGGCCGGTGACCAGATCGCCGAAATCGACATCTCCTACGTCTGCGTTTCATCGTCCGAGCACACTCCCCAGCCGATCCCGGAGCGGATACGGGCCGTCCTCGAAGGCGAGTAGGCCGGATGCTGATCGACGAGCTCATGCCGGAATACGACGCGATCCGGACCGAGCACCTGATCACGGACATGCCTGTCGAGCGGGCCTGGGACGCGGTCCTCGACGCCGACTTCATCGAAACTGCGACCAGTTCGAAACTGGTGCGGGGCCTGTTCGCCGTCCGGACTGCCGGCGAAAAAGTCGTGCAGACGGTGACCCGGCGTGCCCCCGGGCCACAGCCCGAACCGGAATCGATGCGCCTGCGCGACATGGAAGCCGAAGGGGAATGGATCCTGCTCGGCAGGGTCGAGCCGATCGAAATCGCCTTCGGGGCGATCGGCAGGTTCTGGTCGGGTGAGACCGTCTGGAAGCAGATCACCCCGGAAGAGTTCACGCGATTCGAGGACCCCGGCTTCGCCCGGCTTGCCTGCAACTTCTCGCTTCGTGAATACGGGCCGGAGAGGACGCTGATCAGCTACGAATGCCGGACCCGGGCGACCAGCGAGGACGCCCGCAAGGCATTCATGCGCTACTGGCGGCCGATGAGCCCGTTCATCGGCATGGTCCTGCGGGCCCAGCTCAGGATGATTGCCCGCCAGGGTTGAAGCGGTTCGACTCTCTCCTGGAGCCAAAGCTCTCTTCAAGGCAAGAGCGCCCTCAATTCGCTTAGGTCGGGAGCAGTTCTCAACCGCCGGGAGAAACGGGAGTGAGGCCGTGGCGGACCATCACTTCACCGATTGCCTGCGGGTCGGGTCCATTTTCGCCACCGGCGATGACCGCGTCCCGGATCTCGAAAAAATATTCCGGGCCGAGCACACCGGGCGTAACGATGGCGAGGAATGCGGCGTCGACGTCACCGGCCTCGAAAGAGTGAACTGCACCGCGACGGATGCAGTAGGTGTCCCCGGGTCCGATCGCGATTTCCCGGCCGTCGACCGTGAAGGTCGTGGTCCCCTCGAGTCCGTAGATCGTTTCCTCGAATTCGTCGTGGAAGTGGGGAATCGGCACGCCCGCTCCGGCGGCGACGTCACAGCGCCCGACGGTGACGGTTCCACCGGAATCTTCGGCAAGAACCGAGAAGGTCATGGAAATCGGACCGAGGTCAATCGGATCGCGGCTGTTGTCTGACATCTGGGTCTCCTGTCTGGGTAGTAAAGTAGTTTGACTACAACCACAATGTAGCAGAAGGTCAAATTCTTTTACTAATATGGCGAAGCGAGCATTGGAAAAGCGAAATCTCGGGGCCCCGCTTCTTGGGGCTCTGCTCCGCATGCCAGGCGACGAAATCCGCGAAAGGATGCTCGCCGCGCTGCATGACCAGGGGTTCTCCGACCTGACTTCAGCGCACATGGCCGTGCTCCGGTACCCCGGCCCGGATGGCCTGAAGCCGGTCGAGCTGGCGACCCAGACCGGGATGACGAAGCAGGCGCTCAACTATCTGCTCGCCCAGCTGGAAGAGGGCGGCTACCTGGTTCGCCGTGGCGATCCCGAAGACAAACGGGCGAAGCGGCTCGTGATGACCGAAAAGGGATTTGAGGCCGGCAGGGTGATGAGGGCAGAAGTACTCAGGATCGAGAAGGAGTACACCAACGCCTATGGCCGGAAAGCCCTTGACGAGCTGAAATCACATCTGGTTGATCTGGGACGGGTGCTGGATCGACCCGACTGATCGATTGCCAAAGCGTCAGTTCAGGCACCGGCGGATGCTGCCGGTTCGCCTTCCGCTTCCGTGGGGCCTTCGTCGGGGTCTGCTTCGGGCGGGTTGGCGGAGCGGTCCGATTCGGCGATCACCTCGTCCGGGGCCTCTCCCTTGGGGATGAAGCCGGACTTCATGCCGAAGTAGACCGCCTGGGGGTGGTGAGCGATGATCGCGACGGTGGACTGTTCGGGCATCACGGCGTAGCCGTCGCTCAGGTACATGCCGATCTCGCCCAGGTCGAGCAGCTCCCAGACCTTGGTGTGCTCGGACTGATCCGGGCAGGCCGGGTAACCCCATGAGTAGCGGCGACCCTGGCTGGAGGGTATGCCGAGGTCCTGGCGCACCTTGTAGTGGAGCCACTCGGCCAGGCCCTCGGCCGACTGGACGCCGAGCCCATGCGTGTAGAGCTGCTCGGCGAACTCGCCGTCCTTCTCCAGATGCTCCATCAGCTCGGTCACCTCGGGGCCGACCGTCACGCCCTGCAGGGCGACCACGTCGCGGATCCCCTCGTCATTCAGGGGCCGGTAGAAGTCGGTCAGGCAGATCCTGTCGTGCTTGGGCTGGCGGGGGAAGACGAGGCGGTTGATCTCCCTGTCCTGATCCTCGGGGTCGAAGATGACCAGCTCGTTGCCGTCCGCGTTGCAGGGGAAATAGCCGAGACGGGCCTTCGGGTGAAGGTAGTCCTGCTCGCGCCACATCCGCTCCAGCCGCGGCCGGAACTCCTCGCTTACGAGCTTGTCCCACTCCTCGCCCTTGACTCCCTTGCCGCCCCAGTGGAGCTTGAAGAGCACATGCAGGTCGAGGTGGTCGAAGACCTCGTCGAAGTCGACGGGTACTTCCTGTACGCCCCACCACGGCGGGGTCGGGATCGGCGCGTCGGTGCTCGCGCTCGAGCGGACCGAATCGTCATCGAGCGGCGGCAGGTCCTCAACGACGACCGGCTTGTTCCGGTAATCCTCGGCCTCCTGCTTGAGGCGGCCGATCAGGGCTTCGCGGGCCCCGTCATCGATCAGGGCATCCATCGTGTCGAGCCCCTGGAAGGCGTCCTTGCAGTAGATGACTCCCGGCTCGTAGATCTCGTCGGACTCCTTGCCATGCGGGTAGAGGGTGCGGCGGCCGAAGTCGCGGTTGATCGCGGCGCCGCCGATCAGCACCGGGTATTCGAGTCCGCGCTGATGGAGTTCCTGGACCGCGATCGGCATCTGCTTGGAAGTCGAGACGAGCAGCGCGGAGAGGCCGATCGCATCGGCTTCGTGTTCGATCGCCGCATCGATGATCGTGTCGACCGGAACCTGCTTGCCGAGGTCGATCACCGTGTAGCCGTTGTTGGTGAGGATGGTGTTGACCAGTGACTTGCCGATGTCATGGACGTCACCGAAGACGGTCGCGATCACGACCTTGCCCTTGGTGTGGCCCTCGATCCGGTCGAGGTAGTTCTCGAGCCTGGACACGGCCTTCTTCATCACCTCGGCCGACTGCAGCACGAAGGGCAGGATCAGCTCGCCGGCGCCGAACTTGTCGCCGACCTCCTTCATCGCCGGCAGCAGGACCTCGTTGAGTGTGGGGACGGCACCGATCTTCTCTACCGACTTGTCGATCCAGTCCTCGACGCCTTCCTTCTTGCGGCGCAGGATCATGAAGTGGAGCGCCTCTTCCGGCTCCATGCCCGCCATCGCGTCCTCGGCTTCGGCCTCGTCTTCCTCGCCCTTCGACTCGAAGTGGGCGATGAAACGCTCCAGCGCGTCCTCGCGCCGGTTGAAGACCAGGTCCTCGGTCAGCTCGATCTCGTCGGCCGGGATCTCGCCGTAGGGCTTGATGTGATTCGGGTTGACCATCGCCAGGTCGAGCCCGGCCTCCACGCAGTGGTGGAGGAAGACCGAGT
>JAGQUR010000101.1:0-9003 GCA_020438395.1 Solirubrobacterales bacterium
ACTTCTGGGCGACGATGTTGGTCGCATTCTGCGACCAGCTCTTCGGGAACTCGACCCCGCGCTGCTCGAATGCCGGCTTGGCCGGATCGCCGATCACGGCATCACGGACCTCCCATTCGATTTCATCGAAGGGATGGACACCCTCCCGGGTGAGGCGCCTCTCGACGACTACACCTTCGGGGTTGACGCGGGTCGACTCGGATACTGACTGGGACATACTTTGGCTCTCTCCTCGCTACTAGGACGACTGGCTCTGCTTGCTGCTGGTCCTGCTCGAATTACTTGACGGTGACTGGGTGACGCCTTGACTGGTGATGCTGTGTCTCCTGCGGTACTTCCGGGGCTTTACAAGTTCAGTTTCTGCTGAGCGGCGAGCTCAGCCGGTCGAGTTCCGCCTGTACGTCCTCGACCCCGAGCTGGCGGTAGACGGCGGCGAACTGCAGGTACGCGACCTGGTCGATTCGCTTGAGTCCCGCCAGGCACATGTCGCCGATGCGGGCCGCCTCGATCTCTCCGCCATCACGGATGGCCTTCTTTTCGATCCGGTCGACCAAAGCGTCGATGGCTTCGGGTCTGACCGGACGTTTGTGCGAGGCGCGCTCCAGCCCTCCGCGCAACTTGGCGCGATCAAAGGGCTGGCGCCCGCCATCCCGCTTGATGACGAACAAGGCCTGTGACTCGTACCGCTCATAAGTGGTGAAACGGCTTTCGCAGCTGGAACACTGGCGCCTTCGGCGCACGGCGCTCCCCTCCTCGGAGCTACGGCTTTCGAGGACACGGCTTCCTTGATGTCCGCAATGCGGGCAACGCACATGGCAAATTATACTAGGACTGGCGTCGGATACCTTTTTGAAACACCATATGTAGTGTTTCGCAGGAAAACACTTTCCGCGCTTTGCGGGATCGGCACACCACGCAATGCCCATGCCCACTCGGTTTCCCGGCCGTTTCCCCGGGCCGCTACGATTCACACCGTGAGTCAGGGACCCCGAAAAGCGCGCGACCGAGCCGCCCAGGCAAGAGAGTCCGCGGTAACCCGGGCGACCGCAGCCCGCGACGGGGCGGTCGAACGCGCCGGCCACGCCCGCGACGCCGCGGTCGAACGCGCCGGCGTGGCTCGTGACGCCGCCGTAGGAATGGCCGGAACGGCGCGCGACGCCGCGGTTGAAAGAGCCGCCGCGGTCAAGGACTCGGCCGCCGAGTCGATCAAGGCCATCAAGCCCAAATTCCGCGGGGTCTCCCACGAATGGGCCTTCTTCCTCTCGCTCGGACTCGGTATCTCGCTGCTGATCATCGCCGACACCCCGAAGAAGTTGCTGGCGGTCGGGATCTACTCGGTTTCCCTTTGCGCCCTCTTCGGAGTCAGTGCGCTCTATCACCGGATCAACTGGAAGTCCATGAGGTCAAGGATGATGATGCGCAGGCTCGACCATTCGATGATCTTCCTGCTGATCGCCGGCACCGTCACGCCCTTTGCCCTGCTCAACCTGACCGGCACCTGGTCGACCGCGATCCTGATCGCGGTCTGGTCGGCAGCGATCGTCGGGATCATCGTCGAGCTGCTCTGGATCAGTTCGCCGAAGTGGGTCAGCGCCGCGATGTACGTGGCAGTTGGCTGGATCGGGGCGGTCGCCTTCCCCCAGATCGTCGGCACCGCTGGCGTGTGGGCCGGGCTGCTGATTGCCACCGGCGGAATCCTCTACACGGTCGGTGCCGTGGTCTATGCGACCGGCCGTCCGGATCCAAGTCCGGCCTACTTCGGCTACCACGAGGTCTTCCACCTCTTCGTGATCGGCGCCGCCGCCTTCCATTTCGCGGCCGTCGCCATGTTCGCCCTCTGATGAGCCACACGGACGTGACCTCAGGACTGGAGGGCGCGCCCGAGTGGTCAAGCATTGCGGTCGGAGACCACTGGATCCGCACCTTTCAGGCCGGCCCTCATCAGGCCTCAGAGGCGGTCGTATTCATACACGGCAATCCCGGCTCGGCCGCCGACTTCGAGGGCCTGGTCAAGGCCGTGGCACCTCCGCGCCGGGCGGTCACCTTCGACCTGCCCGACTTCGGCCAGTCGATTGCGGCGCCCGGCTTCACCCACACCCAGAGTGAATACGCGGAGTTCATCGGTGACGCCTTCAAGGCCCTGGGCATTCGCCGCGCCCACCTGGTCCTGCATGACCTCGGCGGGCCGATCGGCCTCGAGTGGGCATCGACGCACACCGGCCAGATTGCCAGCATCACCCTGATCAACACCGGTGTCCTGGCCGGATACCGCTGGCATCGCACCGCCCGAATCTGGCAGACCCCGGTGGCCGGAGAACTGTTCCAGGCAGCCGCTTTCCGGTCGATGTTCCGGCGGGTCATCAACAGCCAGGAACCCAGAGGGCTGCCCCGTGACTTCATCGACGGGATGTACGACAACTACGACCGCCGGACCCGCAAGGCCGTGCTCGGGATCTACCGAGACTTGAAGAAGGTCGGCAAGACCTCGAAGCAGCTGATTCCGCTGCTCGCCGCCGCCGACCTGCCCGCTCTCGTCATCTGGGGCGCCGGCGACCCCTACCTGCCGGTCTCCTTTGCCGACCGCCAGCGGAGCTCCTTCCCCTCGGCCCGCGTCCACATCCTTCCCGACTCAGGCCACTGGCCCTTCATCGACGACCCGCCCGCGGTCACCGATCTCCTGATCGAGTTCCTGGCGACGGTCGAGTAGCGGGCGACTGGCGGTCGCGGACCCGTCGCCCCAGTCTGGTGGCGGAAACCGGCGATGGTAGAACGAGAGGGTCCGATGGTAGAATCGACCCATGGGTTCCCTCAACATCAAGACCCCCGAGGCCCATCGACTGGCCAAGGAGTTGGCGGAATTGACCGGCGAAAGCATGGCCGTCGCGACCACCGAAGCCCTGCGCGAACGGCGGGACCGGATTCTGCGCGGGCGCGGGGCGCGAGCGGATCGATTCCGCAAGCTCGCCAGGGAGATTGGTCAACAGTTGCCGCCGGAAATGGAGCAGGGCGATCCGACGGAATTTCTCTACGACGAGAACGGATTGCCTCTTGGTAATTGACACTTCTGCAATCGTCGCGGTGATGCGGTCCGAGCCGGATGCCGAAGACTTCATCGCGTCAATCGACGGTCAGGCAGATTGCCGAATGTCAGCCGGCACATACGTCGAATTGGGGGTGGTCATCGATTCGGGGTCCGACCCGCTCGGATCCGTGAAGCTGGATCTCATGCTTGGAACCGAAGACATCCGGATTGAGCCATTTACGGGGAATCAGGCGAGGATCGCCCGAACCGCCTATAAGTCATTTGGCAAAGGCAGCGGCCACCCGGCCCGGCTCAACTTCGGCGATTGCTTCTCGTATGCCCTGGCCATGGAACTCGGTCACCCACTGCTTTTCAAGGGCGGCGATTTCGCGCAGACCGATGTGGTTCCGGCCCTGGCCTGACGCCGCAACTCTTGGCCTCCTGGCGATTTAGTTGACGCGCATCACCTTTTGGGGAATAATGGGACCAAGGGGGAATGTCACATTGAGGAGAGGGTCTTGAATTTCCGTCGCATCGTCGCCGTCTGTTCGCTTTCGGTCACCTTGGCTGGCGCGGTAGTCCTGGCCGGTCCCGCTTCGGCGTCGGATACCTCCGAATACGACCAGGCCCGCGCCTATGCCCTCGCTGCCTACGAATACGGCCTGCCGGCGCTCGAGCTGAACCGGACCTTCCGCACCAGCACCTCGGTCAACGTATCCAGCGGCCGCGGCGGCGGACCAGTCAACCGCTTCAACCACTTCCGCAATCTGGCCGACGCCAAGGATCGCACCGTCGTTCTGCCCAACTCCGACACCCTCTACTCGATGGCCTGGATCGATCTCCGCAGGGGACCGCAGGTGATCCATACGAAGAAGGGCACCAGGCGCTACCACGTCCTCGAGCTGATGGATCCCTGGTCCGAGAACTTCGCCAATATCGGCTCGCCCCGTGGGGCCCGTCCGGACGGCGACTACCTGGTCGTTACGAAGAGGTGGAAGGGAACGAAGCCCCGCGGCCTCAAGCTGATCCGCTCCCCCTATAACCGGATCTGGGTCATCGGCCGCACCCTCGTCCTCGGCCAGAAGGACCTGCCCAGGGTCCACAAAGTGCAGAACACCTACCGGATCACGCCGCTGAAGAAGTGGAACCCGAAGCGGCCCTACTCGTACCGGTACCCGAAGCCGAAGAAGGTCGACCGGACAAAGAACGAAGCCCATGTGCCCGGCACCGGGGCCGGCGAAGATCCCGCCACCTACTTCGATGCTCTCGGAAACATGCTGAAGCGCTTCCCGCCACCCGCCCGGGATGCCGCCTTCCTCGCGCCTATCCGGGCCGCCCTGGGGATCGGTCCGGGTCTCCACCCGGTCGCCGACGGCAAGCTTTCGGCGACGCAGCTCGACGCGCTGCGGGATGTGGTCACCGGGGCCGCTGCCCGGATGCAGTCCGATCTCCTCCTCACCTACTTCGGTGCCTTCGACACCTACAACGGCTGGTTCGTCGCGAGGACCGGGCGGTACGGGACCGACTACCACCGACGGGCCCTGATCGCGCGTTACGGGCTGGGAGCGCCGCTGCCGAACGTGGCTGTATACCCGGTCGCCCTGGTCGACCAGAACAAGTCCCCGCTGACCGGAACGAAGCGCTACGTCGTCCACTTCGATCCGGGCCAGTCCCATCCGCCGGTCAAGTTCTTCTGGTCGCTCACCCTCTACGACGGAGACGGCTTTCTGGCCGATAACCCGGTCAACCGCTACCTGCTCAACGACCGCTCCCACCTGAAGTACAACGACGACGGTTCCCTGGACATCTACGTCCAGCCCGACCAGCCCGCCGACCCGGAACAGGTCAGCAACTGGCTGCCGTCACCGGCGGCCGATGCCGCCCAGCCGGGCTTCCGCCTGACCATGCGCCTCTACGGCCTCTCGAAGGCCGGGGTCAAGGGGCTGCTCGACGGAACCGGCTGGCGGGGACCGTCCATCTACCCCTGCGGGGCCGGCAACCAGACGTCAACCGGAATCGCCTGCGCCGCCCAGCTGGGCTGAACTCAGCGGGCCGGCAGCTCGCCGGCTTCGATTGCGGCGTTGACCGCGCAGTCCGGTTCGGTTTCGTGGGCGCAGTCGCGAAAGCGGCAGTAGGCGGCGAGGCGCTCGATCTCCCGGGCACGCTCGTCGGTCAGGTCCGATTCGGCCGAACCCGGGATCAGGTCATCGGCTTCGATCGAGCCGGGAGCGCGGAGGCCCGGGGTGTCGATCAGGAGTGCCCCGCCCGGGATCGGGAAGAGTTCACGGCTGGTGGTGGCGTGTCGGCCGCGGTCGTCGGTTCCGCGGATCTCGGCGGTCTTCTGTCTGTCCCAGCCGAGCAGGGTGTTGGCCAAGGTCGACTTGCCGACCCCGGAACGGCCGAGCATCACCACCGTCTCCCCGGGGGCGAGGAATTCCCGAACCGCCTCCACGCCTTCGCCGGTCCGGGAACTGAAGACGAACACCTTGACCGAGGGAAAGGCCTCCTGGACCCTCCGCTTGAGCTCGTGGGCCTCGTCGGTCAGGTCCGACTTCGAAAGGCCGATCACCGGCTCCGCGCCGGAAGCCTCGGCCAGCCGGACCATGCGATCGAGCCGGACCGGGTCATGCTCCCTGTTAAGTGAGCTGATCACGATCGCCTTGTCGATGTTGGTGGCGAGGATCTGGATCCGGTCGCGATCGGCAGCGCTGCGCCGGGCCAGGGTGCTGCGCCGGGGGAGGATCTCCTGGATCGTGCCGTCGGGCAGGGCAGCCACCCAGTCGCCGACCGCCGGCATCGCGGTGGAGGAGGAGCGGTCCTGGAGCATCCGGCCGGCGGGCCGGCCGGCCAGCTCGCCATCGACCGTCAGCAGGTCGACGATGTGGTTGCGGTGGAGTCCGACCACGCGGGCCGGGATCTGGTCGCCACGTGCGGTCTCGCCCCAGGCGACCTGATCGTCCTTGTGCCAGCCGATCTCGGCCAGGCGAACATCAAGCGGCAAGCGCAGCCTCGGCTTCCCGTTTTGCCTCTTCGATCAGATCGAAGAGCTCCGGTTCGCGGTCCCCGCCGATCAGGACGATCGGATCGGGGTCGCCGTTCACGATCCCCTCGAAGAAAACCTTGCGGTCCTGGTAGGTGGGGAGGGTCGCCTTCGCCCAGCCCCGGGCCTCGTTCAGGATCACCGCCAGGCGTGCGTGGTCCTCGCCATAGAGGCCCGCAATCTCGTTCTTCATCCGCTTGGCCAGGGCCGGGGAGGCGCCCGCGGTGGAGATCGCGATCGCCAGCGGGCCGGAGCGGACGATCGCCGGCAGGATGAAGTTGCAGAGCGGCGGCACGTCAACCACGTTGACCAGCATCGCCCGTTCCTCCGCCTCGTCGAAGATGCGGATGTTGACGTCGGTGTCATCGGTTGCGGCGATCACCATGAAGACGCCTTCGAGGTCCTGCCTTCCGGCGTACTCGCGTCGCTCCCAGCGGACCGATCCCTCGGCCGCCATCTGCTCCAGCGGCTGGACCGCGAAGGGCGCGATCAGGGTGACGTCGGCGTCACAGGCGAGCAGGCCTTCGACCTTCTCGAGCCCGACCTCGCCGCCGCCGACCACCACGCACCTGCGTCCGGTCAGCTTCAGGCAGGCGATGTAGAAAGGGGTCTCGAGCATGTCCCGCACGCAGGTCTGGTCGCAGACCGGTTTGCGGTACTGGCAGACGCATTCCTTTCCGGCATAGGCCTGGGCGGGCATGCCTCAAAGGTTAGGGGACCTGCGAAAAGCGCTTCCGGAAGCCCGGAGTGGATCAGGCGTGGGTGATGTCGTCGGCGCTGGCGGCCATCGCACTGAGGGTTTCCCGGAGGCCGGACTTGAGCTGGGTGGTGGGGTTCCAGCCCAACTCGCGGGCGGCGCGGGCGGGGTCGATCGAGATCCGCCGTACCTCTCCCGGTCGGCCACGGTCGAATGACGGTTCAAAGTCCGTTCCCTCGGGCGGGCCGTCACCGTTAAGTGAGAGGCCGGCTTCGCGGAGACCGCTGAGCAGGTCGAGGATCGAGGTCTCCTCGCCGGATCCGAGGTTGATCGGGCCCTCGACGTCGGTGCGGGAGGCGGTGAGGATCGCTTCGATCAAGTCGTCGATGTAGACGAAGTCGCGGGTCTGCAGGCCGTCGCCGAAGACGACCGGGTTCTGTCCGGCCATCAGCAGCTCGCCGAAGATCGCGACCGCGCCGGCCTCTCCTTTCGGGCTCTGGCGCGGGCCGTAGACGTTGCCGAAGCGGAGCGCCACCGAGTTGAACATGTACATGCGCCGGTACAGGGCCAGGTACTGCTCTCCCGCGAGCTTGCTCATGCCGTACTGGCAGAGTGGCTCCGGGGCGATTTCCTCGGAGGCCGGCAGTTCGAGGTTGCTGCCCTCGCCGTAGATCGCTCCGCCGGTCGAGGCGAAGACGAAACGGTCGAGGCCGATGTTCTTCGAAGCCTCGATCAGGTTGACCGTGCCGACCACGTTCTGGGTCGCGTCGAAGGCCGGTTGTTCGATCGATCGCTGGACCTCGCCCTGGGCGGCGAGATGGAAAACCGCCTGGGGGCGAACCGACTGCATGACTTTTTCCACGAGGTCCTGATCGAGGATGTCGCCCTCGATCAGTTCGGCCCCGTTCGCCAGGGCCTGGTCGATGTTCTCGAGCTTGCCAGTCGAGAGGTTGTCGAAAACGGTGACTTCGTCACCGCGCGCGAGGAGGGCATCGGCCAGGTGCGATCCGATGAATCCGGCGCCGCCTGTAACAAGAGTCTTCATGGCAGTGAATTAAATGAAACCAATCTGTGAAGAATCTGGGTGTCTGCCGGGATTTCCCCGAATGTCTTTCGGCGCCCCTGCTACTCTCGCCAGCCAATGCGACTGATCATCACCGAGAAGAACAACTCCGCCCAGAAGATCGCCGAGATCCTCTCGAACGGCGCTGCGACGGAGAAGAAATCATTCACCGTGCCCGTCTTCCGCTGGGAGGATTCGGACGGCGAGACGGCCGTGATCGGCACCGGCGGGCACTTCGTCGGGCGCGAGTTTCCCCAGGAGAAGGAATACAAGCAGTGGAAGCTTGACCTGATCCCCGGCCTGATCGACGCGCCGCTGGAAACCGGCCCGATCGACGGCAAGAAGAACGTGATCAAAGCCGTGCAGAAAGAAGCGAAGCAGGCCGACAGCCTGGTGATCGGCACCGACTTCGACCGCGAGGGCGAACTGATCGGCCTCGAAGCGCTCGAAGTCTGCCTCGAGGTGAACCCTGGTCTCGAGCCCACACTTAAAAGGGCGCGTTACTCCGCGCTGACCAAGGAAGAGATCGAAGGCGCCTTCGACAACCTCGACGAACTCTCGTATCCGCTCGCCAATGCGGCCGGCGCCCGCCAGGACATCGACCTGATCTGGGGCGCCGCCTTCACCCGGGCGGTCTCGCTGGTCGCCAAGGCCTACGGGGCGAACTTTCTCTCGGTCGGCCGTGTCCAGAGCCCGACCCTCGGCCTGATCGTCGAGCGGGAACTGGAGCGGCGCGCCCATGTCGCCAAGCCGTTCTGGGAACTCTTCGCCAAGTTCGAGCATCCCAGCGGCCACAGCTTCGAGGCCCATCACGCCACCGACAAGTTCTGGGACAAGGGCGAGGCCGACGCTGCGCTGAAGGGCACGGCCAGTCCGGGCGCGGTGAAGGCGGTGACCAGCCGCAAGTCAACGAGCAAGCCGCCGACGCCGTACAACACGAATTCCTTCCAGGTGGATGCGTCCAGCCGGCTCGGGATCACCCCGAAGCGCGCGATGGACCTCGCCCAGGATCTCTACGACGACGGTTTCATCTCCTACCCGCGAACCGACAACACGATCTACCCGGATTCGCTGCCGCTGGAAAAGACGATTGCCTCTCTGGTCAAGATCAAGGACTTCGCCGCCGCGGCACCGATTCTCGACAAGCCGCTTCACCCGACCCAGGGCAAGAAGTTCGACGC
>JAGQUR010000101.1:9128-24412 GCA_020438395.1 Solirubrobacterales bacterium
TCGGCGAGCCGATGGTCACCGAGTCGACCCGGGCCGACATCGAGGCCGGCTCCGAGACCTACTTCGTGCGCGGCAAGGTCGTGCTCGACCCCGGATACGCCGGTATCTACACCTACGCCCGCTCGGCCGACGAGGAGATCCCGGCGCTCGAAGAGGGCCAGCAGGTGGCGCTGGACGGTGCGCCGTGGCTGATCGACAAGGAGACCCAGCCGCCGGCCCGCCTTTCGGAAGCGAAGCTGGTCCAGCTGATGGACGAGCAGGGACTCGGCACCAAGGCGACCCGGCCGGACATCATCCAGAAGCTCTACAACCGGCGCTACGTGCGGAACCATCCACCCGAGCCGACCGCGACCGGCATCGCGATGTACGAGGCATTCAAGGAATACGTGCCGGACATGGCCACCTCCGAGATGACCGCCTCCCTCGAAGGCGAGATGGACGAAATCGCCGAGGAGAAGATGACCAAGGACGAGGTCGTCGAGGACAGCCGCAAGCTGGTCCACAAGACATTCAAGGACCTGCTCGAAGGCGAGGAAGCCCTCTCGAAGATGATCTGGGAGGGCATGGACAGGGACCGGATCCTCGGCCCCTGCATCGTCTGTCAGGAAGCGGGACGCACCAAACCGGACGGCTCGCCGAACATGCTGCGCATCATCCGGGCCAAGAAGTCCGGCAAGTCCTTCGTCGGCTGCACCGGTTGGGAAGCCGACAACCCCGAATCCTGCGACCAGACCTTCCCGATGCCACAGCCGAACTTCTACGAGGTGACGCCGCTCGAGGAGAACTGCTCGGTCTGCCATCGCACCCCGCGGGTCAACGTGAAGACCAGGGGCCGGGCGGGACGGCCATGGAAGCTCTGCTTCAACGACGACTGCCCGACCATGGTCGAGATGCGCGAGAAGAAGGCCGAGAGGCTGGCCGCGCAGGAGGCAGCGAAGAAGGCCAAGGAAGCCAAGGAAGCCGAGGAGAAGGCTTCGGGCAAGAAGAAGCCGGCCAAGAAATCTTCCGGCAAGAAGTCTTCGAAGAAGGCGACCACGGTGGCCGCACGCATCGCCAGCCCGCCCGATCTCGGCACCCGCCGGGTCAGGAAAGCGGGATCCCGCAAGGGCGGCAGCGGCGGCGCCTCGAAGCGCAAAGGCTGAGGGCCGGGCGTGTTCATCACGCTCGAAGGAGTCGACGGCTCAGGCAAGACCACCCAGGCCGCGCTACTGGCCCGCGCGATGGGGACCCGGGCGATGACCCTGCGCGAGCCCGGCGGGACCGAAGCGGCCGAGCGGATCAGGCAGCTGCTCGCCGATCCCGATACGCCGCTGGACCCGATCGCCGAGCTGATGCTCTTCTGCGCGGCCCGGGCCGACCTGGTCAGCCGGGTCATACGGCCGGCCCTGGAGGTGGGCCGGATCGTGATCTGCGACCGGTTCACCGACTCGACGATCGCCTACCAGGGCGTCGCCCGGGACCTGGGCATCGTCCGGGTGCGGGAACTCTCCGAGGTGGCGACCGACGGCCTGACCCCGGATCTGACCCTTCTGCTCAGGATCGACCCGGCCTTCGGGCTCGACCGGGCACAGTCCGATGACCGTTTCGAGGCCGAGGGGGTCCGTTTCCAGCAGCGGGTGGCCGAGGCCTACGAAGACATCGCCCGGCGCGAGCCTAGCCGGGTCATCCCGATCGACGCGACCGGCAGCCCGGAAGAGGTCCACAAGCTGATCATGGCCGCGGTCGACGCCAGGCTGCCGGCGTGACGTCCCGGCGCTGCGCGAAACTGGCTTCGTGATCACCCTCGAGGAGGCAACTTCCCATCAGCCCCGGGCGGCGGCCGAACTGAAGGCCGCCCTCGGCCAGGGTCCTTCTCACGCCTATCTCTTCCAGGGGCCTTCCGGTTCCGGCAAGTCGAAGGCGGCCCGGGCTTTCGCCGCCGAGATCCTCACCACCGGCAGCGACGATCCCGAGGATTCCCGGCGTCGGGCCCTGCTGGAACCTTCGCCGCATCCCGATCTGGTCTGGCTTGCCCCGAAGGGCATGAGCCACGCGGTCCAGGAGATCCGGGAACGGGTGATCCACCAGGCCCCGCTCAGCCCCTTCGAAGGGACCTCACGGGTCTTCGTGATCGAGGCGGCCGAGGCGCTGAACGAGGAAAGCCAGAACGCGATGCTGAAGACGCTCGAGGAGCCGCCGCCTCACGCTCACCTGATCCTGCTCTCCTCGGAGAGTGAAGGTGTCCTGCCGACGATTGCCTCCCGGTGTCAGCTGATCGAGTTCGGGTCGCTTTCACCCGAGGTGATCGAGGAGGAGCTTGACGGCCTCGCCACCCCCGAAACGCTTCACTCCGCCGCCAAGCTCGCGGCCGGTGATCTCGACCGGGCTCGTTTCCTGGCCGGCAAGCGAGGCGGCGAGCTCAGGGTCTCGATCGAACGTCTCATGACCTGCGCCCTGGAGGATGACTTCACCGCTTCGCCGTGGCTGGAGCTGCTCAGTCAGGCCAAGTCGGCCGGCGAGCATTCGGGCGAGCTGGTCCAGGCCGAGTTCGACGAGGAGAAGGAAGAGGGCATCAAGCACACGAAGACCGAGATGGAGGAGGCGGTGCGGCGGGCCCAGCGCAAGACCCGCACCGGCATGCTCGACCTCGGACTCCATCTCGCCGCCGCCTGGGCCCGGGACTGGGCGACGGTGATCGCCGGCGCCCCCAACCTCGCCTTCAACCAGGACCGTCTCGAGGTCCTCGAAGCCCAGGCCGAAGGGATCGAGCTCGGTCAGGCCCGCGAAGCGGTGAGCCGGATCCAGGAAACCCGCCGCAGCTTCGAGCTCAACGTCAGCGAGGAACTTGCTCTCGAGGCCTTGGCCTTCCGGCTTGAGAAGACCCTTCGTGACTGAATCCGGTCCGTGAGCCGGGACGCCCTACCGGTCCCGGCCCTCGACCTCTTCCGTTTGTTCTTCGACCCCGTCGATCGCGGATTGCTGGGCGAGGCGGGTGATCTGCTTCGACTGGCGGGAGGCGATCACCGAGAAATTGAGCGAGAGGGCCAGCAGGATCAGCAGGGTGACCGAGAAGAGGGCGATCGTGACGTCGCGAACCCCCATCGCCTTGGCCAGCCACTCGAGGGCGACGGGGAAGATCGCGCCGAGCAGCATGCCGATCCCGAGCAGGAACCAGACGATCGAATAGCGCTCGAGCAGCTTGTCGCGACGGATCAGGTCGAGGATCAGGAGCATGAATGCGATCGCCAGGACCGCGGCGAGTATCCGGGCCTGGGGGGTGAGCCGGACCACCGGTTCGCTTTCGGCCAGAAGCCTCGTCATGGCAGTCAGGTTCACTCTTCCACCTGTCTGGGCCGGAGCTGGCCGATCAGAAGCACGATCAGGGTCTTGAAGATGTAGTACGCGGAGGTCAGCGGGCCAATGAACGACCGGCCGTGCTCGCGGGCCAGCATGTGGACGGGCACCTCCTTCACGACCAGCCCGGCCCGAACCGCCTGCTGCAGCGACTCGACCTCGGCGAACTCGGATGAGTAACGGTCGGCGAATAGATGCATCGCCTTTTCGTTCAGGGCCCGCATGCCACTGGTTGTGTCGGTGAAGGTCTGGCGGGTCGAGGTCGAGACCAGCAGGCTGAACATCCTCTGGCCGATGCGCCGGGCGAAGGTCGACCGGTACTCGGGTATGTCCGGGTTGACGTTCCCGGCAAAGCGCGAACCGACCGCCAGGTCAGCACCCTTTTCGACTTCCTCGATCAGGCGGGCGACCTCGGAAGCCGGATGCTGGCCGTCTCCGTCGAGCTGGCCGCAGATTTCGTAGCCGTGGCGGAGGGCGAAGATGTAGGCGGTCTGGTGTGCGGCGCCGACCCCCTGATTGAACGGAAGCGAGGCGACGAGGGCCCCGGCCCGGCGGGCCAGCGCCGCGGTGCGGTCGGTCGAGCCGTCGTCGACGACCATGATGTCGGCGCCGGGAACGTGCTCGCGGGCATCGCTGATCACCGCCTCGATCGAGTTTTCCTCGTTCCACGCCGGGATGAAGACCAGTTTCTTCACGATCGCGATTCTCCCATGCCACGCCTCGTCAGGCGGTCGAATCGGTCTTCCGGTGGTCGAATCTCGCCCGGGCCTTTTCAGCCATGGAGCCATGAAATAGGGTCCGCCCCAATGACCAGCAGTCCCGCCAGCAGTTCCGGGAGCAGACCGGCCGGCAGCCGCAGGCGCCAGAGCCGGTTCCCGCGCCGCCGACACATCGGCATGCGCGTCTGGCTGGCAGCTGGCTTCACCCTGGTCTGCTTCCTGACCGCCGGCATCCTCTACTCGTTCATCACCAGCAAGAGCCAGGACGTACTCAATGAACGCTCGACCGAGCTGGCGGTCGGTCGCACCGTCCGTCTGGCTGACCGTCTGAGCCAGCCCGATGTGGACGCAAAAGCGGAACTTGAAGCCGCCAACGGCGAGGGGTACACCGCCTGGTTCTTCGACAGCGACGGCAACCTTGTCGCCCCCGAAAACCCCCGGGCCGAGTTCTCCTCGAGCAAGCCGTATCAGGAGACCCTGGATCTGGCCCTTGAAGGGGGCAGGCCCTCGCGTGACCTGAAGGGCGGCGAAATCGCGGTGGTCGGCATCCCGGTCACCGACTTCGGCACGATCGAGGGCGCGGTCGTCGGTCGCTATTCCCGCCCGATCGTGATTCGCTCGGCGATCGACAAGCTCCGCTCCGAGAGCCTTCGTGCCGCACTGATCGCGATCCTGATCGGCACCCTGGTCGGGGTGGGGATCGCCTCGGTGATCACCGGCCGCCTGAAGGGAATCGCCGCCAAGGCCGATGATCTTGCTTCTGGCAACTTCGATGTGCGACTGCCGATCCGGGGCCGCGACGAGATCGGGGACCTCGCCCGCTCGCTCGACTCGATGCGGGCCGCCCTCAAGGAAAGCTTCGGGGTGCTCACCGCCGACCGGGACAAGCTCGCGGCGATTTTCGACGGGCTCGGGGACTCGGTCATGGTGATCGACAACAACGGCGAGGTCCGCTTCCACAACTCCGCCGCCAACGCCCTGCTCGAGGGCGGGGGGCGTGCCCCGGAGCCGATGATGTCCTCGGTCAGGCGGGCTGCCGCCGAGGGATTCGCCGCCCATCCGGCCCTCCGGATGGGGGACCGCGCCTACGCCCTCCAGGCCCGGTCGCTGCCGGACGAGGGAGCGGTTCTGGTCGTGGTCCGTGACCGCACCGACGAGATGCGCAAGGAATTCGCCGAACGGGACTTCGTCTCGAACGCCGCCCATGAGCTTCGCAACCCGCTGGCCGGAATCTCCGGTGCGATCGAGGTGCTGCAGTCGGGCGCCAAGGACGACCCGCCGGCCCGTGACCACTTCCTCAACCGGCTCTCCGCCGATGCCGATCGGATGTCCCGCCTGACCCAGTCGCTTCTCACCCTGGCCCGGGTGGAGGCGCTCGGCACCGGCGAGGTCGAGGTGGTTGACATCGGCAGCGCCGTCAAGGACGTCGAGGCGGCGGTCGAGGTGCCGGTCGGCCTGGAACTGAGGACCGACGTCGAGCCGGATCTGGCCGCGAAGGGCGACCCGACCCTGCTGCGCCAGGTGCTGATCGGCCTGGTCACGAATGCCTGCAAGAACACCCCGGCCCCCGGTTCGGTGACCATTCGCGGGCGCCGGGCCGGCGATTCGGAGATGCTGCTCGAGGTGATCGACACCGGCACCGGTATCCCCCAGGCGGAGATCGAAAGGGTCTTCGAACGCTTCTATCGACGCTCCGAAACCCGTCGCCAGGAGGGCTTCGGACTGGGTCTCGCGATCGCCCGCCGGATGGCCGACGTGATGGGCGGGGAGATGGGAGCCAATTCCGTCGAGGGCGAGGGCAGTACCTTTTGGGTCCGGCTTCCTTTGATAGACCAGTCGGAGACACCGATCGCATGAACACGACTTCCTCCATGAACG
Organism: Solirubrobacterales bacterium; assembly: GCA_020438395.1. Lineage (GTDB taxonomy): Bacteria > Actinomycetota > Thermoleophilia > Solirubrobacterales > 70-9 > 67-14. The sequence goes on from JAGQUR010000101.1 coordinate 15,059, forward strand.
GCGCCGCCGGGCGCATCCTGATCGCCGATGACGAGCCCTCGGTTCGCGATTCGGTCGGCTACGCGCTCGCCCAGGAAGGCTTCGAGGTCACGGCCGCCGAGGACGGCAACGACGCCGAACAGCGTCTCGCCGGGGACTTCGACTTCGACCTTCTGATCCTCGACATCATGATGCCCGGCAAGTCCGGTCTCGACATCTGCCGCGAGGTCCGTTCCCGTTCCTCGGTCCCGATCATCATGCTCACCGCCAAGGACGCCGAGGTGGACAAGGTGGTGGGCCTCGAGGTCGGTGCCGACGACTACGTGACCAAGCCTTTCTCGGTCCGGGAGCTGCTCGGCCGGGTCCGGGCCCAGCTCCGCCGGCGGGAGCTCGACCGGGCCCCGGCCACCGAGCAGACCAGGATTGCCGCCGGCCCCGTCACCATCGACCTGGCCCGCCACGTGGTGACCGTGAACGGCAAGACCGTCAGCCTCACCCGGTCAGAATTCCAGCTGCTTCGGCTGCTGGCCGCCCGGCCCGGCGAGGTGTTCAGCCGGGCCAAGATCATGGAAGAGCTCTGGCAGACGGAGTTCGACGGCGATGAACGTGCCTGCGACGTCCACATCTCGAACCTCCGTCAGAAGGTCGAAACGGACCCCCAGCGCCCCGAGCTGGTCCTCACGGTCAGAGGCATCGGCTACAAGTTCGCGGATTGACCGGGCCGGTCGGCCCTGTTAGGGTGCCGCGTTCGTTCAACTCAAAGGGAGATTCGCATGAGGCGTCCACTTACGAAGCTCGCATTATTTTTCGCCGGTTTACTTCTTTCTTGCGTCGCACTCGGGCAGTTGGCCGCCGGGTCTTCGGCACACCAGGTTTCGGTCAACCTTCACGGCGAGAATTCGGGTCCCGTAAGAATCACCTCGGCACCGTCCGGGATTGACTGTCCTGGGACCTGCGTAGCGAATTTCGGGGCCGGTATACCAGTCGTACTGACCGTGGATCCCGGGAACCGGACCAGTTGGCAAGGCTTCTGGTTCCGGGAGAAGTACGAAACGGGTGGGGGAAACTTCAGGAATGGAAACTGTATCGGCCCAGACGGAAACGGAGACGTGCTTCGTTGCTTCCTGCAAGGCACCGACGACGCGAAACTGGATACGCAGTTCTATCTGGAGCCGAGGCCGGGAATTACCGGTTTCACCATCAACGGCGGCGATGTTTACACAAACGACCCCCGAGTTCAGCTTTCTGTCAGGTGGCCCTTTGGCAACTACTTCATGACAGCGTCGAATGACGGCGGTTTCGGCAAGTCAAAGGATTTTGACCTTCAAGACACGATTCCATGGACCCTCCAGTCGAGTGGCCCGGAAAGGCTGCCGAAAACCGTGTACATGATCTTCAACGGTGGCGGAAACCGCTACACCGATGACATCATTCTTGACGAGACTGCGCCGGTTATCAGTTCAGCGACCGTTGGCGATGCCGGGGGGAGCTCGATCTTGGGTCTTCATTCACTATCGATTCGCGGTCATGCCAGGAAGGTGACTCTGCGCGTGCGGGCGAGGGACCGGACTTCTGGCGTGGCAAGGATCCAGGTAGGTCCGCGTAAGTCGCGGAAGCTCAAGAAGCTGAAGTTCAGGTCCCGAATTCGGGTAAATGCACCGGGGCGAAAGCTCTGGGTTCGGGTCTTTGACCGGGCGGGTAACGGCTCCCGCTGGAAGTTGGTTCGCATCAGGTAGCCGTTTGTACGGGAGTAGGCTCCCGGCATGACCCTGGTTACCGAACTCGACCTGCCCGAGCTGGATCCGGCTGATCCCGAGCTGAGGGGGGATCGCTGGCATGTGGCGGCAAATGGCCTGCTCGACTCCGGAAAGTGGGTGGCCCAGGGGCCGCTGTCTCTGATCATCGTCGAACGGGAGGCGGGCGAGTTCTTCTTGCGCTCCAAGTCGACCGAGTTTCCCGGCAAGCTGATCGGCGATCTTTTCGGCGTCACCGACGGCCCCCTGCGGGAAGAGATCGACGCCAACATCATCAACACCAACGGCGACGTCCACCGCCGGCTCAGGAGCCTCGTCAACCCGGCCCTGACCCCCCGTGCCGCGAACGGCTGGCGGCCGGTGATGCGCGAGATCCTCGAAGGCCTCTGGGACGAGCTCGAGACCGATGAATTCGACTTCGTCTCCCGCTTCAGCCGGCCCTATCCGTCGCAGACGATCGCCCGGGTGATGGGCGCCCCGGCGGTAGATGCCCAGCGGCTCCACGACTGGTCCGAGTGGATCCAGCGCCAGTTCGACCCGATCGCGCTGTCGGATCCGGAAACGGTCCAGGCGATCCAGGACAAGGTGGCCGAGTTCTACGCCTGGGTCGACCCGATGATCGAAGACCGGCGGGGCAACCCCGCGGATGACCTGATCACGACCCTGATCCGCACCGAGGAGGAAGGGGAGAAGCTCTCCGATCAGGAGCTCAGGAACCTCGTCCTCAACATCCTGGTCGGCGGGGTTGACACCACCCAGAGCCAGCTCTCCCACGCGATCCGCCTTCTGGCCGGCAAGCCGGAGCAATGGCAGGCCCTGAGAGAGAACCCGGATGAGCTGGTTCCCCGGGCGGTCAGCGAGGTGCTTCGCTTCGAGCCGATCACCGCCTTCACGGCCCGCCAGGTCACCGAGGAGGTCGAATACCGGGATGTGACGTTCCCGGCCGGGACCCTGATGGTGATCTGTTCGTTCACTGGCAACCGCGACCCCGAAGCCTTCGAGGACGCCCGCGAATTCGACATCCTGATCGAGCGCGACCGCACCCGGCCCCTCACCTTCGGGGCCGGCATCCACTACTGCGTCGGGGCCAACCTCGCCCGGGCGGAGCTGGAGGAGGGTCTGCGCTTCCTCGCCGAGCGGGTCGAAACCTTCGAACTGAACGGGTTGACCGAGTTGCAGGCGGTGAGCGGGATTTATGGCATCGACCGCATGGATGTGCGGATCGTGCCCGACCGACTGTAGTCTGCTGCCGATGAACGGTGAGCATGAGGCGCCGGAAGCGACGCCGGTAAAGATTCTGGTGGTGGTCGGAACCAGGCCCGAGGCGATAAAGCTCGTGCCGATGATCCTCGCCCTGAAGGAGAGCGACCTGTTCATCCCGCAGGTCGTTTCCACGGGCCAGCACCAGGACATGGTCAAGGAAGTGTTCGAGTTGGCCGGAATCGAAATCGACTTCAATCTCTGGGTCGGCGGGGCCCGCAGTGAACTCAACGACCGGGTCCGCGAGGTGATGGGCCGGCTCGACGATTTCGTGAGGGTCCAGTACGGGGCCGACGGAACGGTCAAACAGGAGGAGGTCGCGGCGGGTGACTACCCGATGGCGATCATGGTCCAGGGCGACACCACTTCTGCGTTCGCGGCGGCCCTGGCGGCCTTCCACCTGAGGATCCCGGTGATCCACCTGGAAGCCGGCCTGCGCACCGGGTCCAACCTGACCCCCTTCCCGGAGGAACTCAACCGGGAGCTGATCACCTGCATTGCGGCTTTCAACCTGGCTCCGACTTCACACAACCTCGAGAACCTGGTCCGCGAGAACGTGCCGGTCAGCCAGATCTTCATCACCGGCAACACCGGCATCGACTCGCTTCAATGGGCGGCCGGACTGGAGGTCGAGTTCTCCGATCCGATCGTGGGGGAGATCTGCGCGAGCGATCGACGGGTCGTCACCGTCACGGCCCACCGCCGGGAAAACTGGGGCGAGGGGATCGACGGGATATCGGCCGGCATCAGGCTGCTCGCGATCGAGCATCCCGACACCTATTTCGTGATTCCACAGCATCCGAACCCGGCGGTGCGGGAGCAGTGGGCGAACCTGAACGACCTGCCGAATATCTGCCTCACCGATGCGCTCTCCTATCCCGAGTTCGCCCGCCTGATGGTTCGCTCGTTCCTGCTGATCACCGATTCAGGCGGCATTCAGGAGGAGGCTCCTTCGCTGGGCAAGCCGGTCCTTGTGTGCCGCGATTCGACCGAGCGCGGGGAAGGCATCGAAGCCGGAACCCTGAAGCTTGTCGGCACCGAACCAGCCTCGATCCAGGCCGGGGCAGATCTTCTGCTGAGGGATGAGAACGCCTATCGCGAGATGAGCGAGGCCGACAATCCCTACGGAGACGGCCACGCATCGGAGAGGATCGTCGCTGCCCTGACGAACCTCTACATCGGCGGGCCGATGCCCCAGCCCTTCCGCTCTTCATACAGCCGCAACGCGGTGATCAAGGCATCCGGATACACCCTGCCGGCGGCGGCGACCGGCCGTCTCGATCCGGCCCTCGTGCCCGAAGCCGAGCGCCATCACGAAGAGGTAGTTGTTGATCCCGTCGGGTTGCTCTGGTCCGAGTTCGGGACGATCACGGAGAAGTGGTTCCGCACCTGATCGCAGCCGAGTGGTTGCCTTTCCAGGGCCTGGATCCTTTCTTCCAGGCCCTGTTCATGATCACTTTTCTGATCGTGGTGGCAATGTTCTTCTGGACGATCGTGCTCTTCTTCCGGGGGGTCAGGTCGACCCGGGAGATGGTGCATCGTGACGAGGTGAATCCGGAACTCTTTGAATGGGTGTTCCTCGTCCCGGCCCTGAACGAGGAGGTGACGATTGCCGACAGCGTCAGTCGGCTCGAGGCGCTTGAGATCAGGCGCAAGCGGATCGTCGTGATCAACGACGGATCCGACGACCGCACCGCGGAAATACTGGCTGAGCGGACCGATCCGGACCTGTACGTGGTCGAGCGGAAACCGCCGGAAGCCCGGCAGGGCAAGGCCGCCGCTCTCAACTTCGCCTTCCACGAGGTGACTTCCCGTTTCAAGTTCAATCCGGAGACCACGATCTTCTGCGTGGTGGACGCCGACGGGCGCATCGCCCCGGACAGCCTGCCCTTTGTCGCCCAGCACTTCATGGAATCCGAAGTGGGAGGGGTCCAGACCCTGGTCCGGATCTATAACCGCCACCAGGTCCTGACCTGGTTCCAGGACCTTGAGTTCTCGATCTACGGACACCTCTTCCAGGCCGGTCGCAACAAGTGGGGGACGGCCGGCATGGGCGGAAACGGCCAGTACAACCGCATGGACGCGCTGATTTCTATCGACGATCGCGACCCCGGGCCGGGAGAGGAGGCGATCGTTGAGGGTGACCCGGAACCGGATGTGGAAACCGACCGGGTGAGTCGTGGACCCTGGCGCGACCGCCTGACCGAGGACCAGGACCTGGGTCTGAGGCTGCTGGTTGCCGGCTGGAGGTGTCACCACGACAACCGGGCGACGGTCGAGCAACAGGGCCTGCCCGGTCTGAGGCGACTCTTCCGTCAGCGCACCCGCTGGTCCCAGGGGAACCTCCAGGCGATGGGACTCATCGATGACATGGTCACCTCGAAGCTCTATTTCCCGGCCCGCTTCGAGCAGGTGGTCTACCTGATGATGCCCGTGTGGCAGATGATCGTCGGCGCTTCGCTGATCGCTTCCATCTACCTGTTCTTCTTCGAAGGCATTTCCTTCTTCGCCAACGCCTCCGATTGGTGGTGGCTCTACTTCCTCTATCTGCTCGGCTTCGGTGGCACGGTGCTCGGTTCCATCGCGGCAAAGATCGAGGATCGCAACATCCTGCTCGGAATCATCAAGGGCCTGCTCACCGGCCAGATCTACGCCTTCTACACCTGGCTGCTCTGGCCGGTCCTCTTCCGCTCGAGCATCCGGCAATTCACGAGCCGTGACACCTGGGCCAAGACCTCCCGAGAGCAGATCCACCCGGCGGCCGATTCCTAGACGAATGTGCAGTACGACCGCGCGTCCGGGTAGATCGGCGTGAACTTGGTGCGCTTCTTCTTGGAAGCCGCCCAGTACGCCACCTGATAGACGGCGTAGTAGCCGGCCCGCAGTCCGTTGAAGGGGGTGAAGATCGTCCCGCCCGTGCCGGTCCGCCAGTAATGGCCCTGGCCGTAGATGTCGTAGAAGGTCGGAACGAGCCCGACGATGTTTACGTAGCTCCAGGACCACTGTCCGGTCCTGTAGGGGCGCCACTTCCCGCGGGTGTAACGGGAGATCTTTGCCCGCCACCAGATCTTTTCGTAGTAGTGGTCGGGGTGTCCGTAGTACCAGGAATTCACCTGGTACTTGAGCGGGGGGAACACCTTGATCTGGCCGCCGTCGTAGCAGCCGGCCTGCTGCAGGTTGAACTTGTGTCCTCGGTAGGCCGAGGCGGAAGCCGGCGAATGGTTCCGGACTTCGGGAGCCGCTTGCGATTCGGCATGGACGCCGGCGGCACCGGAACACCCGGCGATTGCAAGAACCGTCAGACAGACGACGAACCTTCCCCCAATTCGTCCCATGAACCAGCCATAACCGATCGAGTCGCCGGCGTCAACCCGCAGGTGGTTGACAGCGCAACTAAGTGCGCTATGCTTACGGCAGGACTAACTACAGAAACTGGACTTACTAATGGATCTTCTGCTGGTTCCACTCGATGACGCAATAGTTTTTCCCTCGGTCACGGCGACGCTTCAGATTGACGTCGGTGACGAGGAACAGGTCTTCCTGCTCTCGCGCCGCGACGGCGAATTCGCCCGCGTGGGCGTGATCGCCGACGTGGTCGAACAGGGTCAGTCGCCCCGGGGCGAGACGGTCGCCACCGTGGTCGGCCTCCGCCGTGGGCTGGCCGGCATCGCCCACCCCGACGAGGTTGACCCCGACGCCCTCCGGATCGAGGTCCAGGAGATCCACGACGGCCATCCCGAAGACGAGCACACGAAGGAACTGGTCCGCGAATACCGGGCGATCGTCGAGGAGATTCTCGAGCTCAGAAACGCCGACAGCCGGATCACCGCCTTCCTGCGCAACGTGACCGAGCCGGGCGAGCTGGCCGACACTTCGGGTCTCAGCCCCGACCTCAGTTTCGAGCAGAAGTTCGAGCTGCTCGACACGCTCAACGTGACCGCCCGCCTCGAGAAGGCGGTCGAATTCCAGCGCGAGCGGTTGACCGAACTCCAGGTCCGCAGCAAGATCCGCGATGACGTCGAGTCGGGCGCGCAACAGCAGCAGCGCGAGTACTTCCTGCGCGAGCAGATGAAGTCGATCCGCAAGGAGCTCGGCGAAGACGAAGGCGACGTGATCGAGGAGTACGAGCAGAAGATCGCCGAGGCCGAAATGCCCGAGGCGGTCCAGGAGCAGGCGGTCAAGGAGCTCCGCCGGCTCGAACGCCAGGGCGAGCAGTCGGGTGAAGGCTCGATGATCCGTTCCTACCTGGACTGGCTGATCGCGGTGCCCTGGAGCAAACGCTCCGACGAGCGGCTCGATCCCGAGTACACCCGGGAAGTCCTCGACGCCGACCACGCCGGTCTCGATGACGTCAAGCGCCGGATCACCGAGTTCGTAGCCGTGCGCAAGCTGAGGCAAGAGCGTGAATCGGAAGCTGACAGCCGGGCCGACGGCGCGATCCTGACCCTGGTCGGACCGCCCGGCACCGGCAAGACCTCGATCGGCGAATCGGTCGCCAAGGCCCTGGGTCGCGAGTTCGTCCGTATCTCGCTGGGCGGCGTCCATGACGAGGCGGAGATCCGCGGTCACCGTCGCACCTACATCGGCTCGATGCCGGGACGGATCGTCCGCGCCCTGCGCGACGCCGAAACCATGAACCCGGTGATCCTGCTGGACGAGGTCGACAAGGTCGGTGCCGACTGGCGCGGGGACCCCTCGGCCGCATTGCTCGAGGTACTCGACCCGGCCCAGAACCACAGCTTCCGGGATCACTACCTGGACGTCGAGGTTGACCTCTCCGAGGTCGTCTTCCTCGCCACCGCGAACATGCTCGACACGATCCCGGCACCGTTGCTGGACCGCATGGAGATCATCGCCTTCGACGGTTACACGGTCGAGGAGAAGCGGGCGATCGCCCGGGACTACCTCCTGCCCCGCCAGGTCAAGCGAAACGGCCTGACCGAAGACGAGGTCGAGGTCGAAGATGCGGTCCTCGCCGACCTGATCGCCGAATACACCCGCGAGGCCGGCGTCCGCCAGCTCGAACGCGAGATCGGCAAACTCATGCGCCAGGCCGCCACCCGGATCGCCTCGGGAGAAGCCGACGCGCCGGTGAGGGTCGACGAGGAGTTCCTGCGCGACGCACTGGGCAAGCAGAAGTTCTGGCAGGAGTCGGTCGAGCGGACCGCCATCCCCGGTGTTTCGACCGGCCTGGCCGTGACCGGCACCGGCGGAGACGTCCTCTTCATCGAGGCGACCGCAATGGACGGTGAAAAGGGCATGGTCCTGACCGGCCAGCTCGGTGACGTAATGAAGGAGTCGGCGCGGATCGCTCTCTCTTACGTCCGCTCGCATCGCGAGGAGCTGGGTGTCGATGCCGAGGCCTTCGACCGCGAGTTCCACCTTCATGTCCCGGCCGGCGCGATCCCCAAGGACGGGCCGAGCGCCGGCACCGCGATGACCACCGCCCTGGTGTCCCTGCTTACCGGCCGACCCGTCAAGCACACTGTGGGCATGACCGGTGAGGTAACGCTGCAGGGCAGGGTGCTGCCGATCGGCGGGCTCAAGCAGAAGGTGCTTGCCGCCCACGCGGCCGGACTGACCGAGGTGATCCTGCCCTTCCGCAACAAGGCCGATCTGGACGATGTTCCGGAAGAGGTGCGCGAGGCGATGAACTTCCATCCGGTCTCCAGCGTCGAAGAGGTCATCGACCTGGCCCTCGAGCCGGCCGGGAGCATCGCGGATGTCGCACCGATGTAACAGCTGCCAGCCGGTCCCCGCCGGGATGCGGGAGACCGCGGTGGTACTCGAGCGCCGCTGGACCATGGCGACGATTTACGCCTGCTCCAGCGGTGCCACCCGCTTCAACGAGTTCCGGCAGTCGCTGCCGGAGGTTTCGCCGACCACCCTTTCCCAGCGCCTCGAACAGCTTGAGGAGGCGGGAATCGTTGAACGTCACACTGTCGCGGGACGGCCGCCTCACACCGAGTACGCCCTGACCGACCGCGGCCGCCAAATCGCGCTCGCGGTTGCGGCGCTGCTCGATTCCTGAGCCGGGCCGAATAAGCTCCCCGAATGTCGAAGTCCGGGAAACCTAAGAAGCTGAACAAGAAGGAGTACGAGGAGGAACTTCTGCGGCTTCAGGGAGAACTCGTCCAGCTCCAGGAATGGATCATCCACCAGGGACTGAAGGTCATCGTCGTTTTCGAGGGCAGGGACACCGCCGGCAAGGGCGGCGTGATCAAGCGGATCACCGAACGGACCAGTCCCCGCGTGATCCGTACCGTGGCGCTCGGCACCCCTTCCGACCGGGAAAAGACACAGTGGTACTTCCAGCGCTACGTCGCCCATTTTCCCGCCGGCGGCGAGATGGTCCTCTTCG
>JAGQUR010000102.1 GCA_020438395.1 Solirubrobacterales bacterium
GCGTCGGTGTTGGTGACCTCGACCGTCTTGCCGTTGAGCTGCGTGATGATGTCCCCGGGCTTCAGGGCGGTCCCTGACGGCATGTTCTCGGTGGAGGGGAGGACCGCGATGATGTCGAGCGGCAGGTCCAGTTCGGCGATCGCATCGACCGCCTCCAGCACCGCGGCGCCGCCGGACATGTCCATCTTCATCTCATGCATGCTGGCCGAGGGCTTGATCGAGATTCCGCCGGTGTCGAAGGTGACCGACTTGCCGATCAGCCCGAGCTTCTCGCCGGAGCCCTTGCCGGTGTACTTGAGGGTGATCAGGCGGGGCTCGATGTGCTGGCCACCCTTTGAAACCGCCTCGAGCCCGCCCATCCCGGCCTTGATGATCGCCTCCCGGTCCAGCACCTCGACGGTGACCTTCTCGTGAGCATTGGCGATCTCCAGGGCCCGCCCGGCGAGGTACTCGGGAGTCGCCTCGTTGGCCGGAAGGCTCTGCAGGTAGCGGGCGGCGTTACCCGAATTGGCGACGACTTCGCCGACCTTGACCATGTCGGCGATGTCGTGGCCGGTGTTGATCTCGATCGTCTTCAGGCTCGACGGTGCTTCTTCGCCGTCGCTGCCCGACTTGAAGCGGTCGAATTCGAAGGCGGAAAGGCCGGCGCCCTCGACCAGGGCGGCCGCGATCCGGCCCGGTTCGATCCCGTCCGGCGCCTCAGGCAGCACCCAGGCCAGGGCCTCGCCATTCACCGACTTGAGGGCCTTCTGCGAAACGGCGCCTACGATCCTGGCCTTCTCGGGGGTGAAGTCTTCCTTCGGCCCGAGCCCGATGATCACTGCCCTGGCGGGTTTACCGGGGTAGATGACAACCTGGGACTTGAAGTCACCGGAGGCATCCGAGGCACCGCCGGTGTTGCCGAGCGGCAGGGAGAGTTCGTCTCCGTCGTAAAGGCCGACCGCGACCAGGTCGGCATCGAGATCGGACAGGGGGAGTTCACTCGCGTAGGCCTTCATCGGCCGGAGTCTAGAGCGCGGCTGCGAGGCTCCCGATCCCGGTATCGTGTCTATCCGCTTCGTTTCGTCCCCTTTTTCGATTCCCCCTCGAGACCTGAAAGGCAACATGGCCCGCACCGTCATCCTGAGTACTGCCCGCACACCCTTCGGCAAGATGGGCGGTGGACTCGCCACCGTGAACGCGGCCGAACTCGGGGGCGTGGCTATCGCCGGTGCCCTCGAGCGCGCCGGAGTCGCCCCGGATCAGGTCCAGCAGGTCAGCTACGGCCAGGTGATCCAGGCCGGTCAGGGACAGATCCCTTCCCGCCAGGCCCAGATCAACGCCGGGATCCCGAAGGAAGTGCCTTCTGAGACCGTGAACAAGGTCTGCGCCTCCGGCATGCGTGCCGCCGGCCTGATCGACCAGGCGATCCGCGCCGGTGACATCGAGATCGGCGTCGCCGGCGGCATGGAGTCAATGTCGCTCGCCCCCTACCTGCTCCCCGGCGCCCGCTCCGGGTTCCGCATGGGTGATGTCAAGGCGGTCGATTCGATGACCCATGACGGACTGACCAATCCGTTCACCCATCTTCAGATGATCGCCGAGGCCTCGACCGTTTCGAACGAGGTCGGCATCTCTCGCGAGGAGATGGATGCCTGGTCGGCCCGCTCGCACGAGCTGGCGCAGAAGGCCAAGGAATCAGGAATCCTCGGCGAGGAGATCGTCCCCGTGACCGTCAAGGGCCGCAAGGGCGACACGGTGGTCGACGAGGACGAGGCGATTCGCCCCGGCACCACCGCCGAGAGCCTTTCCGGCCTTCGCGCGGTCGGTGGTGACGACGCTACCCACACCGCCGGCAACGCCCCGGGAGTCAACGACGGTGCCGGCGCCCTGGTGCTGGCTTCCGACGAGTGGGCCGAGGCCAACGGCAAGCAGCCGATGGCGACGATCGTCGGCTACGGCCAGATCGGTGACGAGTACGCCTGCCTCGCCAAGACCCCGGCCCTGGCGGCCAAGGCCGCTCTCGACCGGCTCGGCAAGAGCCCCGGCGAGGTCGATCTCTGGGAGGTCAACGAGGCCTTCGCTTCGGTCACCCTGAACACGATCAAGATGCTCGATCTCGACCCGGAAAAGATGAACGTGCACGGCGGCGCGGTCGCCCTCGGCCATCCGATCGGCGCTTCCGGCGCCCGGGTCATTGGCGTCCTGGTCCGCGAGCTCCAGCGTCGCGGCGGCGGCCTCGGTTGCGCCGCGATCTGCTCGGGCGGCGGTCAGGGCGACGCCATTCTCGTCGAGGTCTGAGCTCACAGGGCACATAACCTGGTTGCCCCTTGGGTAATCAGTGCGCAGCCGGGTAATCTCGGGGCGCCTTGGAGATCGAGCGCAAGTTTCTGATTGATCGGGTTCCGGAGGATCTTTCGGAGTCTTTCCGGATGCCGATCGAGCAGGGATACCTGGCTCTCGACGAGGAATCAGAAGTCCGGCTGCGGCGGGCTGGTGACGCCCTGAAGCTGACCGTCAAGCATGGTCACGGCGAGTCGCGGCAGGAAACCGAAGTCGATGTCGACCAGGCCACCTTCGACGAGCTCTGGCCGGAGTCGGAAGGCCGCCGGGTCGAGAAGGAGCGTCACAGGATCGAGCTTGAGGGCGGGCTGGTAGCCGAGCTCGACATCTACTCGGGAGACCTCGACGGAACCTCGGTGGTCGAGGTCGAGTTCGATTCGCAGTCCGCAGCCCGCGACTTCCGGCCGCCGGCCTGGTTCGGCCGGGAGTTGACCGGTGACCGTCTCTGGGCCAACCAGGGCCTCGCGATTCACGGCAGGCCGCCCAAGGGCCTCGAATTCCGGCTTCGACCGGATGAGGAACCGGCGACCGGGGTCGGCCGGGTGATCACCGCCCGGGCTGCCCAGGCGGTGGCAGCGGTGAGGCAGGCGGGCGCGGCTGAAGATTCAGCACCGTACGTTCACGAGGCCCGCAAGAGTCTGAAGAAGGTGCGATCGGCGCTGCGCCTGCTCAGGGGGATCATTCCCGACGAAGAGCGGTCCGCCTTCAACTCGGACTGCCGGAAGGCGGGAAACAGCCTTTCCGGGGCCAGGGACGCCGAAGTCAAGATGGCGACGCTTGGCCTGGTCCTGGGAAAGGACGGCGAAGCGGACCTTGCCGATGACTGGATGGCGGAGCTCGAAGAGGAAGCGGAAGTCCACCGGGGTGGCCTCACGGCCGCGAACCTTAAGGAACTGGAGGACTCGATCGAGGGAGTCCGGCGCGGCTTTCTCGGCCGGGAAACGGGCGCCGCCGGGGAAGCGGTCGCCGGCAACGTGGGTCGTGGTTATCGCCGTGGCCGCCTGGCGATGAAACGGGCCAGGAAGGGGCGCGCTCCGGAGGATTTCCACGACTGGCGGAAACGGGCCAAGGATCTGAGGTATCAGCTCGAGATTCTGGGACCTCACCTGCCCTCCGATTTCGACGGGATCCGAACGGGCGCCACGGACCTCGCCGAACAGCTCGGTGACCTGCATGATCTCGACGTGCTGGCCGACGACCTCGCCAACCGTGACCTCGAGCCCGAGGACAGGTCAAGGCTGGCGGGGCTGATCGCCGATGCCCGCGACCGGCAGATCGACAGTTGCCTGAAGGTCGGGGAGGAGACTTACTCGCTGAAGCCGGGGCGGTTCACCAACCGGGTCGGCGAGTCGCTCAGCGACGGGGTTTGAGGATCTTTACACCGGCCAGGCGGGCCCTTCCGACGATGTCGGCCCGGTCGGTCGGTGTCAGCTTCAGCTTCCAGAGGCCCGGGCTCAGCCGGCTGGAGGGAAAGCTGCGGCGGTTGGCCCCATCCCCGAGCTGAACGGTCCGGCTCATGCGGGTCGCTTTCGTCTTCGAGCAGGGCTTCTTCCCGCGGCCGACGCACCTGAACCACCGGGTCGCTGCCGTCACGGGTTCCGAGGCGGTCAGCAACAGGGTCAGCTTCGAGCCCCTGCGGGTCCGCTTCGACTTGAAGTGGACCCCGCGCAGGACCGGGGCGGTCACGTCGCCGCCGATCCGGTAGGTCCGCATTTCTGTGTAGCCGCTGCTGCCCTCCCTGATCCCGGTGGCGACCATCTCGGTGCCGGTCCTCCTGCGGATGAAGGCGATGCCCTCCGCTTCGTAGTCGTCGCCGAGGTCCCGGTCGAAGAGCCGGGTGACCTGTCCCGTCTCGGGGTCGATCGAAACGATCGACTTCTCGCTGCCGTTGTCCCTTGAGGCGTAGAGATTTCCACGGAAGATCTTCGCCCCCTGGATGCGGGACACCGGCTCGCTGAGGTTCACGGTGTCGATCAGTTCGAAGTCGCTCAGCCGGTAGACGAAGAGCTTGCCGGTGTCGTTCCATTCCATCGAGTAGGCGACGCCGCGGGGTTGGTCCACCGCGATCCACGGGACGCCGTCACGCTGGACCGAGACGGGAAGGAGGTAGCGGGCACCGGTCGGCTCGAGCGTGTCGGTGTCGTAGAGCACCACCCAGGGCTCGGCATAGGCGGGACCATCCTCGATCGGCGCGTAGAGGACACCGCCGGCGACGTCGATGTCACCGATGTGGTTGTGCCCGCTCTCGTCCAGGTCATCCGGGATCGCGGAGGTGGACTTGTCGACAAGCACGTTCGACGGCTCGTCGACCGGGGTCCGGATCAGTCCGAGATTCCAGGAAAAGAAGAGCGAACTCCCGTCGCTGGCCACTCCCTGGGAGCGGAAGAACCCGTCGGTGCCGTGAAACTCGACCCGGTCGGTCTGAACCCAGTCACTGACCGGCGGCGAGGATGCGGACGCCAGGGACGGGCTGGCGACCAGCATCAACAACGTGGCTGCTACGAGTCTCTTCATCCGGGACGGCTAGGGCTTTGGCGAGCCGTTACGGCGAAGTTCGAGAAAGGTCACTGTGGCCCCCTTCGACTTGCCGACGATGTCGGCCTGATCGGTCGGTGTGACCATCAGCTGCCAGGTACCCGCCTTCAACCGGACGGGCTTCTTGCCGGACCGCGGGTAGCTGGGAGGCAATTTGATCCGGTTCGCACCGGCCGAGAGGTTCACCTTCCGGGTCTTGCCGACGGCGTTCTTCTTCGCACAGGGCTTCTTCCTGGATCCTTTGCACTTCATCCAGCGGAGAGTCGCCGAGACCGGTTCCGAGACCGTCGCCCGGAGGGTCAGCTTCTTCGGGCGCCGGACCTTTTTCGGCTTGAAAGACACCGACTTGAGGGCCGGGGGAGTTTCGTCCCCGTTGATCCGATAGATCCGCATTTCCGTGAAGCCGCCGCTGCCATCGAGTACGTCGGTCGCGAGCATCATCGTCCCGGAGCGGCGCTCGACCATGCCGATGCCCTCGGACTCGTACTCGTCGCCGAGATTGCGGTCGAAGAGGCTGGTCACCTGGCCGGTAACCGGGTCGATCGCGAGAACCGACTGGGTGCCGCCGTTGTCCTGCGAGGCGTAGAGATTGCCCTTGTACACCTCGGCACCCTGGATGCGTGATTCGGGGGAGCTCAGGGTGACGGTCCTGACCAGGCTGAAATCGTCGAGGCTGTAGACGAAGAGCTTGCCGGTATCAGTCCATTCCATCGAGTACGCGACGCCGCGCGGTTCGTCGATCGCGATCCAGGCAATGTGGTGCTGTGACCCGTCCGGAAGCAGGTGCCGCTCGCCGGTGGGCTGGAGAGTCGCGGCGTCATAGACGACGACATACGGTTCGGCGTAGGTCTTGTCCTCGATCGGTGCGTAGAGCTTGCCGTTCGCGTAGTCGATGTCACCGATGTGGTCGTGCCCGCTGTCCAGGAGGTCGGTAGGGATCGCGTGGGTGCTGTTGTCCACCAGCACGTTGTCCGTGTCATCGACCGGGGTGCTGCTCATGCCGCGATTCCAGGAGAAGTAGATCGAAGAGCCGTCGCTGGTCAGCCCCTGGGAACGGAACAGGGCAGTTGAGCCGCTGAACTCGACGTTCCCGGTCTGAACCCAATTTGTGACCGGAGCCGGACTGGCTTCGGCGACTGCGTTTCCGGCTCCAAGTCCCGCCAGGGCTGCCATCACGACGCCGGCGCGCACGAGCATCCGTCTCATCATTCATCCCCTCTCCTGAGATCCCTCGCCGGTAACTTACCGTCTTGTGGCAGTTCCCGCGGCATTTTTCGACCTCGACAAGACCCTGATGGCGGGTTCTTCCGGCATGCAGTTCGCCAAGGCGGCCCGGGAACGGGGGCTGATCTCCCGGGCCCAGGTCCTGCGCTGGGGCCGCGATCACATTCGTTACCGGATCAAGGGCGCGACAGACGACGAGACCGGCGAGATTCTCAAGGTCGCCAGGGAAACCCTTTCCGGGGTTTCCTACAACGAAATCTCCCGGATGTGGCCGGAAGTCCTGGCCGGCATCCTGCCCCGCATCTACCCGGAGGTCCTTTCCGAGGTCCACCGTCATCAGGACGAAGGCAGGCTCACCTACATCGTCAGCGCCGCGGGCTCGGACATGGTCGAGTCGCTGGCCCAGGTTCTGGGCATGGACGGGGGGATCGGGACGCGATACGTGGTCGAGGAAGGCGCCTACACCGGGGCCCTTGACGGCCCCTTTGTCTATGGGCGCGGCAAGGTGAAGGCGATCCGCTGGCTTTCCGAGCTTCGCGATCAGACCGGGGAGGAGCCCTTCGACCTCGAAGCGTCCTGGGCTTACTCGGACTCGGCCTCGGACATGCCGATGCTGGAGCTGGTCGGTAACGCGGTCGCGGTCAATCCGGATGCCCCTTTGCTGGAGGTGGCCCGCCGCGAAGGCTGGAAGGTGATGCGCTTCGAGCGCCTCGGCCGGAACCTCGCGATCGGGGGTACCGTCGCGGCGGCCGCCCTGGCCGGCGGCATCGGTGGCTATCTCTCGAAACGACGGACCTGAGACCCACCGGACCTGTACCCGCACCCGACCTGAGTGACTGCGCGAAAGCGGTCTGGGAGATTCCTCCAAACCCGGACCGTCGCCTGCCCCGCGTGCTGCCTTACCATTGAGATCCCGTCATGGAGCCCACTTCCACACCAAAGACCGATTCCGCGGCCTCCGACGCTGCCCGCAAGGCCGCCGAGTCGGCCGACAAGGATTTCACCACGATGTCGGGCAAGCCGATCAAGGCCCGCTACGGCGCCGGGGACCTGGCCGGGGACGCGGACATAAAGATTGGCGAGCCGGGGCAGTACCCGTTCACGCGGGGCCCCTACGAATCGATGTACCGGGGACGCAACTGGACCATGCGCCAGTTCGCGGGATTCGGCACGGTCGAGGAGACCAACGAGCGCTTCCACTACCTGCTGGACCACGGCCAGACCGGCCTTTCGACCGCCTTCGACATGCCGACGCTGATGGGCTACGACTCGGACCATGCCCGTTCGCTGGGCGAGGTTGGCCGCGAAGGCGTGGCCGTCGACACGATCGACGACATGGAGATCCTCTTCCAGGGCATCCCGCTCGGCGAGGTTTCGACCTCGATGACGATCAACGCTCCGGCGGCGATCCTGCTCGCCTTCTACGTACTGGTCGGCGAGGAACAGGGCGTGGCCTCGGAGAAGCTCTCGGGCACGATCCAGACCGACATCCTCAAGGAGTACATCGCCCAGAAGGAGTGGTGCTTCCCGGTCGAGCCGGCGATGCGCCTGGTTACCGACATGGTCGAGTACTGCACAGACCACATGCCGCGCTGGCATCCGATCTCGATCTCCGGGTACCACATCCGCGAGGCCGGGGCGACCGCCGCCCAGGAGCTCGCCTTCACCCTGAAGGACGGGTTCACCTATGTCGAGCGGGCGATTGAGCGGGGCATCGACGTCGATGCCTTCGCACCGCGGCTCTCCTTCTTTTTCAACGCCCACATCGACTTCTTCGAAGAGATCGCCAAGTACCGGGCGGCCCGCAGGATCTGGGCCCGGGAACTCAAGGAGACCTACGGGGCGAAGGAGCCCGAGTCGATGCGTCTCCGCTTCCACACCCAGACCGCCGGCGTGTCCCTGACCGCTCAGCAGCCCCTCAACAACATCGTGCGCACCGCGATCGAGGCTCTGGCCGGCGTACTTGGCGGTACCCAGTCGCTCCACACCAACTCCTTCGACGAGGCGCTCGCCCTGCCGACCGAGGAAGCGGTCCGGGTCGCGCTCCGCACCCAGCAGATCATCGCCGAGGAGACCGGGGTCACCAATACCCCGGATCCGCTCGGCGGTTCGTACTTCGTGGAATCGCTGACCGACGAGATGGAAGCCGACGCCTATGACTATTTCCGCCGGATCGACGATCTCGGCGGCATGGTCGAGGCGGTCCGCCAGAACTTCCCGCAGCGGGAGATCGGCGAGGCGGCCTTCGACTTCCAGCGCCGGGTGGACGACGGCGAGTTCACCATCGTCGGCGTCAACCAGTACGTGACCGAGGAAGAGGACGTGCCGCTGCTCCACATCGATCCCGCCCTCGAGACCAAGCAGGTCGAACGGCTCGCCGCAACCAAGGCAAAGCGGGATTCGGCGAAGGTGGAGTCCGCCCTCACGGCGCTGAAGGAGGCCGCGGCCGGTGAGGCGAACCTGATGTATCCGATCCTCGACGCGGCCCGGGTCCACACGACCGAGGGCGAGATGATCGCCGCGATGCAGGAAGTCTTTGGCACCTACACCGAGACCCCGGTCTTCTAGGTCCGGCAGGGGTTCCCGACGATGAACGCTGCTACCGCCGAACCGAAGACCGACCACAAGATCCGTGTGGTCGTCGCCAAGCCTGGTCTCGACGGCCACGACCGGGGGGCAAAGATCATCGCCCGGGCCCTGCGTGACTCCGGCATGGAGGTCATCTACACCGGCCTTCACCAGACCCCGGAGCAGATCGTCGAAACGGTGATCCAGGAAGACGCCGATGCGATCGG
>JAGQUR010000103.1 GCA_020438395.1 Solirubrobacterales bacterium
GGACTCCGGGCCGTAGATCTCGACAATCCGGCCCCGGGGAATCCCGCCCACGCCGAGGGCGATGTCGAGCGGCAGGGCCCCGGTCGAAATCGCCTCCACGTTCACGGAGGCCTGATCGCCCAGCTTCATCAGGGAGCCGGCGCCAAACTGCTTCTCGATCTGGCTCTTGGCCGCGTCGAGGGCGGCGATTCTGGCCTTGGCTTCCTTGTCGGTGGCCGGCTCCAGGTCATTGATTCTCTTGTCGCTCATCTGATTCACCTCGCCGCCGCCCTGTCGGGCAGATCGTTGGTCCTGTCGTGCCCGAACGGACACGAACACAAGTTCGTCTTTGGAACAGTAAGTCCTTCTTCGGACGGATCTTTTGGAATACCGCTTCAGGACCCGGAATCTGCCTGAAAACCCCTCAAATGTGTGCATACGGGGCAACAACTCCGTCACGGGTCCGCCACGCAAAGCAAACACCCAGGGTCGGACGCCTTTGGAGCCGAGGTCAGGCCAGCATTTCGCGAAGCAGGTGCATGGCGACCAGGGCCGACCTCTCCCTCACGTCGCGCCGGCCGCCCGGAATCACCGGTGCTGCGGCTCTCACTCCGCCCTCGGCGGTTCGCACGTTGAAGTGGACCAGTCCGACCGGTTTCTCCTCCGAGCCGCCGCCCGGCCCGGCGATCCCGGTGATCGCCACGGCCACGTCGGCACCGAAGCGGTCCAGGGCTCCGGTCGCCATCGCCTCGGCCACCTCCGCCGACACCGCGCCGAATTCGTCCAGGAGGGCCTGATCGACACCCAGCAGGTCCCGTTTGGCCTCGTTCGAGTAGCTGACCACTCCGCCGGCGAAGTAATCCGAAGAACCCGGCACGTCGGCGATCCTGGCCGCCAGCAGGCCGGCGCTGCATGATTCGGCCAGGCCCAGTCGCCTTCCCTCCAGCAGCCCGGAAACCACTTCGTCCACGGTCCTGCCATCAAGGCTGTAAAGGGTGCGGGAATGCCGCTCCTTCAGGGCCTCCTTCAGCTGTTCGGCCGACCCCTCGGCGGCATCCCGGTAGCGCACATCCACCTCGACCTCGCCCTTCCGCAGGCAGGTGGTTATCTCTAGCCCGTCGAAGGAAAGTCCGTCCTTCTCGATCTCCCGCAGGCTCATCGCCAGCTCCGACTCCGGGGTCCCGAACATCCGCAGGCGATACTTCCGCAGCCGGGTCGCGCGATCGAGCACCTGGCGCAGCATCGGCTCCTTCAGGGCCGTTTCCCACATCGGTTTCAGTTCCCGGGGCGGCCCCGGCAGGACGAGCACCAGTGGATCCGCTTCGGATTGACCGGGAACGATCAGCCCGGGCGCGGTGCCGACCGGGTTGAGGGCCACGGCCCCGACCGGGATCATCGCCTGCTTGCGATTGGCTTCGTTCAGGGCGTCGGTCGAGAGATCAAGGTTGGTGCTGGCGGCGAAGCGGGCGAGTATCGCCTGGATCCTGGCCTCCATCTCCCGGTCCAGCTCCATCTTCCGGCCGGAGAAAGCGGCGACCACCTCCGCGGTCAGGTCGTCCGCGGTCGGTCCGAGGCCGCCGGTGGTAACGATCAGGTCGATCCCGACCGACTTCATGTGCTCAAGGCCGCTGGCAAGGTCACCGGGATGGTCTGCGACCACGAGGATCTCGACCAGTTCGATCCCGAGGTCGCTCAACTGCTGCGAAAGCCAGGGACCGTTCTCGTCGCGGATGGTCGCGGTCAGGACCTCGGTGCCGGTGACCAGGATGCCGGCCCGTATCTCGCCGTCCGAACTGCTGCCCGGCCTGAATATTTCGTCGCCAAGTGTCACGGCCTGACCCTACAGCCGCGAGCCGGGGTTCAGTTCACCGGGATGTTTCCCGCCCGGTAATTCAGCCGGTCGTCCCGGCGGTGCCCCCACCGGTCCCGTCCGAATCACCGGCCGCCTCCGGTGCTGCTTCAGCCACGTCAGGAGAATCGCCCTCGGGCTCTTCGCCTGCGTTTCCACCGCCCAGCACCCTCGGCAAATCGGCATGCGTGATCAGGACCTGGCGGGGTTTCGAGCCCTCGTAGCCGGAGATCACGCCTCGGCGTTCAAGCATGTCGATCAGCCTCCCGGCCCGGGTGTAGCCGACCCTGAGCCGACGCTGGATCATCGAGACGGAAGCGGTCTCGGTTTCCACCACCAGCATGATGGCCTCGTTCAGCAGGTCATCCTGATCCGGATCGAACTCCCCGTCCGAGTTTTCTTCCTGAACCGTCTCCGGCTCGCTGAGCAGTTCCTGTTCGAATTCCGGCTCGCCCTGGGCCGACCAGAAATCGGTGATCCGGGCGATTTCGTCCTCGGTCACGAAGGCACCCTGGATGCGGGCCAGCTTCGAGGTGCCCGGACCGCGGAAGAGCATGTCTCCCTGACCCAGCAGTGACTCGGCGCCGCCCTGGTCCAGAATCACCCGGGAATCGGTCTGGGAAGAAACCGCAAAGGCGATCCGTGAGGGGATGTTGACCTTGATCGTGCCGGTGATGATGTCGGTCGAAGGACGCTGCGTAGCGAGCAGCAGGTGAATGCCGGTGGCCCGCGACTTCTGGGCAAGGCGGATGATCGAGGCCTCGACATCGGCCGGCGCGACCATCATCAGGTCGGCGAGCTCGTCGATCACGCAGAGGATGTAGGGCAGGCGCGGCTCGCCCTCCGCGGCCTTCGCCTTGTTGTAATCCTCGATGTTCCTCGCCCGGGCTTCCTTCATCAGGCCGTAGCGGGTCTCCATCTCGGCGATCAGGTTGTTCAGCACGTTGGCGGCAAGCTTGGGATTGGTCACCACCGGGGTCAGCAGGTGCGGGACCGTCTCGTAATGGTTCAACTCGACCTGCTTCGGGTCGACCAGAACCAGTCGGACCTCGTTCGGGGAGGAGCGCATCAGGATCGAAGAGAGCACCGCGTTGACACAGCCCGACTTGCCCGAGCCGGTGGTGCCGGCGACGAGCACATGGGGCATTTTCGCCAGATCTGTCGAGACCGGCTTGCCGTCAATGCCCTTGCCCAGCCAGGCGAGCAGCGGGGAATCCTTCTCCTTCGGCTTGCCGTAGATATCGCCGAGACGGACCATGTTCCGGCTCGAATTCGGGACCTCGACTCCGACCGCCTGCTTGCCCGGGATCGGAGCCAGGATGCGGATGTCGGTGGATGCGAGCGCGTAGGCGAGGTCGTTGGCCAGCTCGGAAACCTTCTTCACCTTGGTCCCCGGCGCGAGCTGGAGCTCGAAGCGGGACACGTGAGGTCCGGTGACCACACCGACCACCTTGGCC
The DNA here is from genome assembly GCA_020438395.1 of Solirubrobacterales bacterium. GTDB lineage: Bacteria > Actinomycetota > Thermoleophilia > Solirubrobacterales > 70-9 > 67-14. The sequence goes on from JAGQUR010000103.1 coordinate 3,286, forward strand.
TCGACTCCGAAGTGCCCGAGCGTCTCGACCAGCTTGCGGGCGAGTTCCTTCTGCTCGGCCGGGTCGGGTCCTCCGCCCTTCTGCCCTTTCTCCAGGACCTTGATCGGCGGCGCCTTGTAGTTGATCTCCTCCGAAAGCGTCGCCCCTCTCTTCTCGCCCTGTGGAGTGAGCTGAAGCTGTTCTTCCTTTGTCTCGGGGTCGGCTTCGACGTCGGCAGCCGGTTCCGGCTCTTCGGCCGGCTCCTCCGGGGTTTCGTCGAATTCATCCTCGAGTTGCCTGAGTTCTTCCTCGAAGTCGTCGCTGAAGACCCCGTCGTCACCGGAATCGCCGCCGCCCGTCCCGTCGTCGGACCCGGGCTCCGCCACCGCCGTACCGGGCTCCCCGATCGCGGCATGGGCGCCGCCTTCTCCGAAGATCTCGATCGGCTCGAGCCGCTCGGTGCGGTCGGAGACAGTCGGCTCGCCGCCTTCTTCGGCCCAGATGTCGACTGCGAAGGGAGAGTCTTCCTTCTCCGCGGTCTGCGGCAGTTCCATCTCGTCGGTCGAGTCTGCGGAGCCGATCGTCACGGTCGGTTCCTCGCCAAAGGGAATCGGTTCGGGCTCGGCGATGACGACCGTCTCTGCCCCGGAATCGCCTTCCTCTCCCTTGCCGTCGTGGAGGATCGCGGTGCGCGCGAAAGTGCGGGTCTTCTCGGCCGAGGTCGTACTCGCCTTCCTGATCGCGTTGCCACCCCGGCCGAGGACGGTTGCGACGGTGGTCCCGGTCAGGAGCAGAACTCCGGCCAGAATCGCGAAGCCGGCCACCAGATGTGCCCCGAAGGGCTGCAGCGCGCTGGCGAAGACCCAGTAGAGGCTCTCGCCGACGACGCCGCCGTGGTCGGGGAACCAGCCGGGATCGAAAGAGGCGATACGTTCCGGGCGACCGCCGCCTAGGCCGAAGGTGCCACCGGCGAAGGCGAGCAGCAGCCCGGCCACCATCAGGGCAGCGCCGGTCTTGAGCGGGCGCGTCGTCGGGACGGCCGGCCTGAAGATCGCGATCGCTCCGGCGGCGAAGAGGGCGACCGGCGCCACGTAGGCGACCAGTCCGAAGAGGTACATCAGTCCGTCGCTGATCCCGGAACCGATCCGCCCCCCGTTCCAGCCGAAGTAGAGGACGAATACGAGGTAGATCCCGAGCAGGACACAGCCGAGGCCGATCAGGTCCAGGTGGTGCTGGCGCAGGGGTTCCCGCGCGGGTTTCTCCTTGCCTTGGTCGCGCTTGGAGGCTGCGCGTGACGGGCGCCGATCAGAGCCGCGCCGGACTGAACGTACGAACATGGCTTTCCTTTCAACGAAAGCCC
>JAGQUR010000104.1:0-10741 GCA_020438395.1 Solirubrobacterales bacterium
CTTCGCCGCCCAGGTGATCCCGATCTCGGAGCAGGTCGGCATCCCGCTCGACAAGCTCAACACCCACGGTGGCGCGATCGCCCTCGGCCATCCCTTCGGCATGACCGGCGCCCGCATCATGGGCACCCTGCTCAACGTCATGGAGACCGATGACCATCAGTTCGGCATCGAGACCATGTGCGTCGCCGGCGGTCAGGGCGAGGCAATGCTCGTCGAGCGCCTCAACTAGTCACCCGACTCCAGACTGTTACATCGAAAGGGCGGTCCCGACCGGGGCCGCCCTTTCTTGTGGCCCGGGTCAGGCCAGGGCCTCGTCTGCGATCAGCTCTGCCAGGGCCAGGGATGAGGTTGCGGCGGGGGAGGGGGCGTTTCTGATGTGGACCGCCTGCCCGGTTCTTTCGATCAGGAAGTCCTCGATCAGGTTCCCGTCCCGGTCCAGGGCCTGGGCTCGCACGCCGGCCGGTCCCGCCTCCACGTCGGTCCGAGCCAAGGCTGGCACGAGCCTCGCGGCTTCACCGGCCAGACGGGAGGGCCACAGCGAGTTGGCGGCCTCGTTGAAGCTCGCGCGCCAATGCTGCCGCATCAGCCCCCAGGTGCCGGGCCAGCGGAGCGTCTGACCGAGGTCGCGGCGTCGGAGCTTCGTGACCCGGTAGGCGTCGCGGGCGCCGGCGATCATCGCGGTCGGCCCGATCAGCAGGGAGCCGTCGATTGTCCTGGTCAGGTGGGCACCGAGGAAGGGGAGGTCGGGGTCGGGCACCGGGTAGACATTTCCCCGGACCAGATCAGCCCGATCCGGTCTGACCTTGAGGTAGCCACCTCGAATCGGGACGATCCTCGGTTCGGAGGAGCCGCCGCAGGCTACGGCGAGACGATCCGACTGGAGGCCGGCGCAGAAAACTGCCCGACCGCAGTCAACTGACCCGGAAGGCGTCCGAATCCGGAGGTCGGCGTACGTCGCCGACAGGACCGGGCTGCCAAGGTGGATGCTGCCACCGGCCGCTTCGAAATCGTCGGCGTAGGACGCGGCGATTGAGGCGAAGTCGGTGACTGCGGTGAACGGGGAGTGGAGGGCAGAAAGCCCGCGGGCAGCCGGTTCAATCCCGGCTATTTCGGCTGCTTTCACACGCGCCAGCCCCTTGACTCCGTTGGTCCGGCCCCGGCGCTCGAGCTCGTCGAGCCCGGGCAACTCTTCTTCGGTCGTGGCGACGATCAGCTTGCCGCTGGCCCGCCAGGGAAGTTTCCGTTCGGCGCAGTATTCCTCCAGCCGCGCGGCTCCTTCCACGCAGAGCTTCGCCCGCAGCGATCCGGGCGTGTAATAGACCCCGGCGTGGACCACCCCGGAATTGTGGGAGGACTGGTGTGCGGCGAGCCGGTCCTCTGCCTCGAGCAGGCAGATCCGCGCATCGGGCTCGCGGAGGGCGAGCTCACGGGCGACGGCGAGTCCGATAATGCCGCCGCCCGCCACCGCGATGTCGCATGCGGATGGCGGGCGGTCGGTCCGGCTCATTCGCCGATTATCGGCGAAAGGCCGGTATCCAAACGGCGGTTGGTCGGATTACCGCTCCATGTCCCGAGGATCCGACCCACCGGGTTCAGGCGGCGACGGCTTCCTCGTCCGGGTTTGCGATCACGGCGACCAGCTCGTTCAGTTCGGCCATCAGGGCGATCACGTCCGCCCGCGCCTGATCATCGGTCAGGCGGCCGTCCTCGATCTTCTCGTCGACCTTTCCGATCGCGAGTTCGCGCTCGACGGTCGGGGTTCCGGTGATCGTGAACGACTTCCGCAGCGCCTGATTGGCCCAGATCCCGCCGAAAGGCATGGGGCTCTGCGAGACGATCGCCGCCGGCTTGCCGGCCAGGGAAGAAGCCTTGTGAGGCCTCGACGCCCAGTCGATCGCGTTCTTCAGATAGCCGGGAGGGCCCGCGTTGTATTCGGGGGTGACGACCAGCAGGGCATCGGCCGCGCTGATCTGGTTCCGCAGGTCCTCGACTTCCGCCGGTACCGGCTCCGGCCCGTCATAGGCCGGGTCGTGGTCGGCGTTGTAGGCCGGGACCGAAGCCAGGCCTTCATAGACCTCGACTTCCACGCCCTCCGGGGCGAGGTCACCCGCGGCGCGGGCGACCTGCTCCGAGAAGGAGTTCTCGCGCAGGCTTCCGACGATTGCCAGGACCTTCATGGTTACTCGCCCGCCTTGACGGCCTCGACCGTGAGAACGAGACGGACCTTCTCGGCGACCACGGCGGCGCCGTTGTCGAGCGAGGCGCCCCAGGAGATTCCGTAGTCGTTGCGGTTGATCTCGCCGTCTGCCCGGAGGCTGAGGACCGAGCTGCCGTCCATACCGATACCCGCGCCCTCGACCTCGACGGTCAGGGTGACCGGATTGGTCACTCCGCGCAGGGTGAGGTCACCGGTCACCTCATAGGTCTCGGCGTCGGACTTGCTGACGCCGGTGGAGACGAAGGTCCCTTTGGGATGGTTCTCGGCGTCGAAGAAGTCGGGGCTGAGGAGATGGCCGATCAACTGCTCTTCCGGCACGCTCACGGAGGCGACGTCGATCGAGCCTTCGATCGCGGCGATGCCCTCTTCCTGGACGGTGATGTTGCCTTCGAAGCCGCCGAAGCTGCCCCGGAAGGTGGAGATGCCGAGGTGCTTTACCTCGAATCCGACCTGGGTGTGGACCGTGTCGATGCCGTAGGTCCCGGTTTCGATCCTTACTGCCTGTTCGGTGGTGCTCATTTTCTTTGCCTTCGCTCTCTGTCGGTAGAAGTTGACTCATCAAATGTTGCGCAAGCAACTGTTGTACGAACACCGTATCAAATTTAGTTGCGTTGTCAACTACTTGCGCTACAATGTGCTCAATGGCACAGGCGACCGCGACAGAGAAGGAATTGGCTACCACGCCGGATTCGGCCCATGAAGCCGCATTTCAGGCGATGCGCAGCACCTATCTGCTGCTCTCGGAGCGCTTCGAGAAGGAACTGGCGGAGGCCGGACTGCCCGACCTGGGGTTCTATGGGGTGCTGCTCGCCCTGAGCCAGGCGCCCGAGCCCAGCCGGCCCCGGGACCTTCTCTGCAAGGTCAACGTGACCAAGAGCGGACTGACCCGGCTGGTCGACCGGATCGAAAAGGCCGGCTTTCTGGAACGCACCTACTGCCCGTCGGATCGCCGGGGGACCTTCCTCGTGATCACCGAAGAGGGTCGCACGACGCTGGCGAAGATGCAGCCGGTGCGCGAGCGGGTATTCAGGGAGGGCTTCATCGACCTGGTCGACGAAGATGACGCCGAAACCGTGGCCCGCGTAATGAACGACGTCTCACAGGGCATCTACGAGTCGCTGAACGCCGACGGCTCCTGCGAAAAAGACTGACCGGTCAGTCCCGGTCGTCGAGCAGGTCGGCCTCGGCAGGGATCACCTCGGTGGCCGCCTCGGCCTCCTCATGCACCGGAGTCGTCTCTCTGTGGATTGGGCCAGCAGTGGGCCTTTGGGGCGGCGCGTTCTCGGGCGGCGGCACCCGCTCCAGCGGCGGGAAGGCGGATTCGTCCGGGACCTCCCAGGCCTGGATCTGCGGCAGACGCCACATCAGGCTGGCGAAAACGAGGCCGAGGGCGGCGGCGAGCATCGAGATGAACCACTGCTCGGCCCCCAGCATTGCCATGTCGAAGAACTCCCGCAGCTGCGGCACCGCGAGGATCCCGGCAAACAGTGCGCCGAGGCCGGCGATCATCGCCAGCATGTAGCTCTGGATCGCGATGTGCTCCCTTCCGGGTCCACGCTCCAGCAGCAGCACGAAGCAGAGGCCGAGGATGATCAGCGTCGTGGTCGCGGCAGTGCGGCCCTCTTCCACGTTGCCGCCGAAGACCACGTCGACCAGGAAGTAGGAGAGGATCGATGACAGTGCGGTGGCCAGCCCGGCCGGCACCGCGAAGGCGGCCAGCGCCCTGAGCAGCCGGCCCCGGTAGAGAGGCCCGTCGGATGGGGCCAGGGCGAGCACGAAGGAGGGAATGCCGATGGTCAGGAAGGCCGCCAGGGTCAGGTGCCGGGGGAGGAAGGGAAAGGTGAACCCGGGTACCGAGACCAGCACGATCAGGGCGGCTGCGTAGACGGTCTTGGTCAGGTAGAGCCGGCCGAGCCGGTGGATGTTGCGGGCGATCCTCCGGCCTTCGGCGATCGCTTCCGGGAGGCGGCTGAATTGATCCTCGAGCAGGACGACGTCGGCCACCGACTTTGTGACCTGGCTGCCCGATCCCATCGCCACGGCCATGCGGGCACTCTTCAGGGCAGGCACGTCATTGACGCCGTCACCGATCATCGCGGTATAGGCGCCCGATTCCGCCAGGGCCGAGACCAGCTGTCGCTTCTGGTCCGGCCTGATCCGGCAGAAGATGGTGTTGGAGGCAACCACCTCGGCCAGCGCTTCCTCGTCCTCGGGCAGGTCGGGGCCCTCGATCACCCCTGCGTCGGCCGGAATGCCGACGGCCGCTGCCACCGCGGTGACCGTGGCCCGGGCATCGCCGGAGATCAGCTTCAGGGCGACGTCCTCGCTTCGCATCAGCTCCAGCGTCTCCTCGACCCCGGGTCTGAGGTTCTCCCTCAGCACCACCAGGGCGACCGGCTCCATACCGGCCGGGTATCCGTCGATGCCGCTGGCCGGGAGGGGCGAGGTGGAGCGGTTCAGGGCGACCACCCGCCGGCCGGCCGCCGTCTCTTCGGCCAGACGGGCGGAAAGGTGCTCCTCGAGCCTGAGGGCACCGGCGTCGATCATCAGGTCGGGCGCGCCGAGGACAAGGCTGTAACGGGCGCCGTCCTCGTCGAAGGTCAGGGCGCTCCACTTCCACTCGGAGGAGAACGCGACTTCGCCGGTCACCGGCTCCGCATCGCCGGGGAACTCCTCGGCGATCGCCTCGAGGGTCAGGTTCCGGTCGCCGGCGCTTGCCGCATATCGACCGAGCTCGCGGGCGGCGAGCTTTGAATCGGTCACCCTGGCCGGAATGACTTCGACCACGGTCAGGTCGCCGTCGGTCAGGGTGCCGGTCTTGTCTACACAGATCGTGTCGACCGAAGCGAGCGATTCGGTGGCGCTCATCTGCTGGACCAGGGTCGCCCGCCTGGCCATCTTCACCGCGGCGACCGCGAAGGTCACGCTCATCAGCAGGACCAGCCCTTCCGGGATCAGCGTGATCAGGCCCGCGGTCGCGGTCTGGGCCGCGTCGACCAGGCCGACACTTCGCACGGCCAGCGAAGCGATGAGCAGAGCCGCCAGCGGCAGGAGGATCCAGGTGCAGACGAGGATTACCTGGTTGACCTCTTCCTGAAGCGGCGACGGCGGGTGCCGGAACGCCTTCGCCTCGCCCGCGATCTGTCCTGCGTAGCTTTCCTCGCGGACCGCGGTCACCTCGCAGTAGCCGGAACCGGAAATCACGAATCCGCCGGAGAGGACCTCGTCGCCACGGGACTTGCCGATCGGGTCGGACTCGCCGGTCAGCATCGACTCGTCGACGGTCAGGCCCCTGGAGCTGACCATGCGGCCGTCCGCGACCAGCTGGTCTCCCGGGGTCATCCGGATCAGGTCCCCGGGAACCACCTCGTCAGCCAGGAGCTCGAGGGCTTCCCCGTCACGAATCACCTCGGCCCGGGGCGCGACCAGGATCGCCAGCCGGTCGAGCGTCTCCTTGGCCTTCAGTTCCTGGCGAATGCCGATCCAGGTGTTGACGATCGCGATCATTCCGAAGACCGCGTCGGCGATCAGGCCGAGCGAGAGGATCAGCACGAAGAAGATCCCGATGATCAGGTTGAAAAGGGTGAATACGTTGCCCGCGACGATGCTTGAGGTCGAGCGGGAGGAGTGAGGCTGGGCCGGACCCAGGTCATGCAGCCGCCCGGCAGCTTCGGATGCGGACAGGCCGGGTCCCGGATCGTCCGCGGGCAGAACCTGGGTGGCCGTTTCAGTCACGGGGTGATTGTTACCGGTTTGGGTGGTCGGCCGGTGTGGAAAACTCGTCATATCCGGAACCAGAAGCGGGGGAGCGATGGACCTGACTGGCGAAAAGGCACTGGCCGACCTGAAGCGATGCGAGGCCGATCTCGGCCGATACGCCGAAGAGCGCGGTCTGAAGCTTCACTCCGATCCGGCCTTCCCGGGGGCGCAACGGCCCGAAGAGCAGATCGGTCCGGTTCGTCACGCGGTCTGGTCGCTGGTCGGCGAGATGCCCGGTGGGGCCACCGCCAGGCTGCGCCACCAGGCGATATTCGGCGAGATGATCGGGCAGGAGGTGGCCGGGCATCACACCGTGATGGTGACCAGGCTGCCGCAGACGGTTGGCCTGGTCCCGATGCTGAGCGTTCGTCCCGACGAGTTCGGGGCCGGGCTCTTTCAATGGACAGGGGATGGCCGGGCCAGGCAGGACCAGACCTTCGAGTCGATCGAACTCGACCGGCGTTACCTGATCGAAGTCGCGAAGGGCCAGGACCAACTCTGGCTCTACCGGCTCTTCACTCCGTCATTCATCGACTGGATGGCCTCTTCGACGCCGCCCGATTTCGCCTTCCGGCTCTCCTCCGGGAGTTTCGTCTGCGAGGCACCCCAGTGGAGGGGCCAGCACCGGGCCGACGGGCAGGTCGATTTCGAGCACCTTGACCTGCTGGCCGAAGGTGGCGGCAAGGTGGCGGGACGGCTGCGCGACGAGGTCCTGGAACAGGCCGGGCTCGGGGAGGTCGCCGCCGCCCGAAGCGGAGGCGCCAACGCCGACTGGACCGGCAAGAAGAAGCGCGGACTGCTGGGTCTGGTTTCCCGGGCGCTCAGGGTCAAGGACGATTCGACGGCCGAATTCGCCGACGCCCGCGGCTTTTCCCCGGTCGACCCTTCCGCCTTCCACATGGCTCACATCGAACTGCCTCTGCCGGCGGCCGCCGATGACATCTTTGAGGGCAGCCTTGCCGACGGTCGCCGGGTTACCTTGGCCTGGATGGAATACGAGAACGAGATCGACGGTCTTCGCTATTACGTCTCGCTGATCTCGGAGATTCGCGGTCCCGGGTCGAAGAACCTGTCCTTCTGGCTGGACGACCAGGAACTCCTGGCTGCCGGTTCGGCACCGGGCGTCGATCCCGACCTCGCCCAGAAGGCCCGGGGCGCCGGCGTCGGGCTTTCGGCCGGGGGTGGAGCCGCCTGCGTCTACCTCACCTCGGACGGCTGGAGCGGCCGCATCTCCGGCAAGGAAATCGAACGCATGCTCGAGGCCGCGCCGGCGATCTTCAACGCCGCCGACCGGCAGGCCGGAGCCTGATTCCCCGGAGCGAGTACGGAACAAATACGAAATTTGTTCTTTCGGTTAGGATGGCGGCATGTCACTGAAGCTTGGGCTGTATCTCGGGTACTGGGGCATCGGACCCCGCGGCAAAGATGCGATCGAGGCGGTGCAGTTCGCCGAGAGCATCGGTTACGAATCGGTCTGGGTGGCCGAGTCGTACGGATCGGACTGCGTCAGCGTCCTGGCCTGGCTGGCCGCGCAGACGGAGAAGATCAACCTCGGCGCCGCGATCATGCAGGTGCCGGCCCGTCCGCCGGCTGCTGCCGCGATGGCCGGTGCGACGATCGACTACCTGTCGAACGGACGCTTCATGTTCGGTTTCGGCCCGTCCGGACCGCAGGTATCCGAGGGCTGGTACGGAGTCCCGTACGGCAAGCCCTGGGGCCGCACCAAGGAATACGTCGAAGTGGTCCGGGAGATCGTCGCCCGCGAGGAGAAGCTCGACCACCAGGGCGAGCACTACCAGCTGCCCCTCCCGGAGGGCCAGGGCAAGCCCTTGAAGCTCAACTTCAAGCCGCTGCGCAACGACATCCCGATCTTCATCGGGGCGATCGGCCGCCGGTCGGTCGAGATCGCGGCCGAGGTCGCGGACGGCTGGATCCCGATCTTCTTCAGCCCGGAGAAGTTCGAGGAGGCCTGGGGCGAGCACATCGAGAAGGGGCTCGCCGCCGGCGGTCGCACGCGGGAAGACTTCGAGATCTCGCCATCGGTGCAGGTTGCGATCGACGGTGACCTCGAGGCTGCCCGCAACATGGTCCGCATGGCGCTGGTCCTCTACCTGGGCGGCATGGGCTCGAAGAAGACCAACTTCTACGTCGATCTCTCCCATCGCTTCGGGTTCGGCGACGTCGCCGACAAGGTCCAGGAACTGTTCCAGTCCGGCGACAAGGAAGGTGCCTTCGCGGCATTGCCGGATGAGTTCGTGAACGCGGTCTCGCTGATCGGCACCGAGGCCGAAGTCGCCGAGCGCCTCGACGCTTTCCGGGAGAAGGGAATCGACCGCCTGATCATGACCCCGGTCCATCCCGAAGTCGACCAGATGAGGCACACGGTCGAGCGGATGGCGGCCCTCACCCAGGGCTGAAAACGGACCCGCAGGCATGGTCCGGGCCGGCGGCAACGTCGGCCCGGGAAGCCGGAAGTCACCCCGCGTCTAATTCCCATAACCTGAGTCGGCCTTGTCCATGAAGATCGGTGTTCCCAGAGAAACTGCTGAAGGCGAGAACCGGGTCGCCCTGGTTCCCGAGTCGGTCAAATCGCTGCTCAAGAACGAGGGCGTAGAGATCGTCGTCGAGTCCGGAGCCGGTGACGAAGCCGGTCACCCTGACGCCCAGTACGAGGATGCCGGGGCGAAGGTCGGCTCGCGCGCCGACGTTCTCGCCGCCGACATGGTCCTCCACGTCGCCCCGCTCTCGGAAAGCGAGATCGGCGAACTGAAACAGGGCCAGTACCTGATCAGCCACCTCTCGCCGCTGACTTCGGCGGAGACCAACAAGGCGCTCGCCTCGGCCGGAGTCACCGCTCTGGCCATGGAGCTCATTCCGCGCACCACGCGCGCCCAGGCGATGGACGCACTCTCATCGCAGGCGACTGCTGCCGGTTACGCCGCGACCCTGATCGCCGCCCGTGAGTCGGGCAGCTTCTGGGGCATGCTGACCACTGCCGCCGGCACGATCCGGCCGGCCCGCGTTCTGGTACTCGGCGCCGGTGTCGCCGGTCTGCAGGCAATAGCCACGGCCAAGCGGCTCGGCGCGATCGTCACCGGCTTCGACATCCGTCGCGCCGCCTGGGAGCAGATCGCCTCGCTCGGCGGCCGTCCACTCGAACTCGACTTCATTCCCGACGCGGAGGGTGAGGGCGGTTACGCCCGGCCGCTCACCGACGAGGAGAACCAGCAGGTCCGCGACGCGATCGACGAGAACGCCGCCAGGCAGGACGTGATCATCACCACGGCAGCCATTCCCGGCCGGCCGGCGCCGACCCTGATCACCGCCGCCGGTGTGGCCAACATGGGTCCCGGATCGGTGATTCTCGACCTGGCCGCCGAGACCGGCGGAAACTGCGAACTGACCGAACCCGGGCAGACCGTGGTCAAGGACGGCGTGAAGATCGTCGGGCCGAAGAACCTCGCCTCCGAGCTGCCCGGTCACGCCTCACAGCTTTACGCCAAGAACCTCGAGAACCTGCTCGGCCTGATGATCACCGAGGAAGGTGGCCTCACCCTGAACTTCGAGGACGACATCATCGACGCCGCGACGGTCACCCACGAGGGTGAGATCCGCGGAGAGAGGACCGCCCGCTGATGGACCTCGTAACCGAGATAACCATCCTCGTGCTGGCGGTCTTCGTCGGTTTCGAGGTGATCTCCAAGGTTCCGACCACGCTTCACACGCCGCTGATGTCGCAGACCAACGCGATCCACGGCATCGTTCTGCTGGGCGGCCTGATCGTGGTCGGTTACTCCGAAGACTTCCTCGGCCAGCTGATCGGCTTCATAGCGATCGTCTTCGGCACGATCAACATCGTCGGCGGCTTCATGGTCACCGACCGCATGCTGGAGATGTTCGGTCCGAAAAAGAAGAAGCCCGAACCGGCGGCTGAGGAACCGAAAGCCACCGATTCGACGGAGGCCGGCTCGTGAGTCCACTTCTCGCTGCGCTGGCGCCGGATTCGTCGCTCGTCGCAATCCTCTACATCGTCAGCTTCTCGCTGTTCATCATCGGCATCAAGCAGGGCACCCACCCGACGACGGCCCGCCGGGGCAACATGGTCGCCGCGGTCGGCATGGCGATCGCCGTCATCACCACGCTCTGCCTGAAGGGAATCGGCAACTGGGGCATCATCATCGCCGGCATCCTGGTCGGCACGATCGTCGGGGCGGTCGCGTCCAGGCGGGTCAAGATGACCGAAATGCCGCAGATGGTCGCCCTCTACAACGGCCTCGGCGGCGGTGCCATCGCCCTGATCGGGTGGTCCGAGTACCGGCACTGGATCCATATCGACAACCAGCTCAGTTCTCCCCACAGCTTCACGGAAGGTGCCTGGGGCGCCTACAACGCCGGCCTCGACGCGAACTTTGTGGGCGGGACGATCAAGACCCTGGTCAGCGTCTCGGTTCCGCTGGAGGTCCTGATCCCGACCCTGCTGGCCATGGTCATCGGCTCGATCTCTTTCTGGGGGTCGAACGTCGCCTTCGGCAAGCTGCAGGAACTGATTCCATCCCAGCCGCTTGCCCTGCCCGGCCAGAAGATCATCAACGGGGTCCTTCTGGCGCTGCTGATCGCCGGTTGTGTGTATCTCGGCATCAACAATGACCTTCGGGACCTGAGCCAGCCGGTCTTCATCCTGATGCTGGTCGTCGCCGCCCTGCTCGGGGTCGGCGTGGTGATGCCGATCGGCGGGGCCGACATGCCGGTCGTGATCTCGCTGCT
>JAGQUR010000104.1:10848-11134 GCA_020438395.1 Solirubrobacterales bacterium
GGCACCATCCTCACCCTCGAGATGGCGACCGCGATGAACCGCTCCGTCGCCAACATCCTCTTCGCCGGCTTCGGCTCGCCCGCAACCGGTGGCGGGGGAGACCAGGAGCAGCGTCCCTATCGTTCGATGAACGCCCAGGACGCCGCGATCCAGCTCGCCTACGCCGACTCGGTCGTGGTCGTGCCCGGTTACGGACTCGCCGTCGCCCAGGCCCAGCACACGGTCAAGGAGATGGCCGACGAGCTGAACAAGAAGGGTGTGACCGTCAACTACGCGATCCACCCGG
>JAGQUR010000105.1 GCA_020438395.1 Solirubrobacterales bacterium
GCAGATGACCTGCGCAAGGCGATCGGCAAGAAGAAGCGCGAGATGATGTCCGAGATGGAGCCGAAGTTCATGCAGGGGCTGGAGGCTTCCGGTACCGACCGCACCCTGGCGAAAGAACTCTGGAAGATCAATGAGGCGGCCGCCGACTACTCGTTCAACAAGTCGCATGCAGCCTGCTACGCGCTGATCGCCTACCAGACGGCCTACCTGAAGGCCAACTACCCGGCCGAATACATGGCCGCGGTGATTTCCTCGGTCATGAGCACCAAGGACAAGGTTCCCTTCTTCGTCAGCCACTGCTCGTCAATGGGGATCCGGGTCCTGCCGCCGGACGTCAACGTTTCCGACCACAGCTTCGTGGTGGACGAGGGTGATATCCGTTTCGGACTCGACGCCGTGAAGAACGTCGGCTATTCGGCGGTCGAGGCGATCATCCATGCCCGGGAAGGGCGGCCCTTCGAATCGCTCTGGGATTTCTGCGAAAGGGTCGACAACCGCGCGGTGAACAAGCGGGCGATCGAATGCCTGATCAAGTGCGGGGCCTTCGACTCGCTCCCCGGGTCCCGCAAGGGCATGCTTGAGAAACTGCCCGACGCCGCGGCAGCCGGGGCCCAGGCCCAGTCCGACGAAAAGCTCGGTCAGGGGACGATCTTCGACGACATGGGCGACGAGGAAACAGGCGGCAGCGGCGGTCACGAGCCGATCTCGGAGGTCGAGTTCGAACGGAAGGAACTGCTGGCCCTCGAGAAGGAAACCATGGGGACCTTTCTCTCTTCCCATCCGCTCGACGGGCTGAAGGAGGCGATCCTGGCCGAGGCCGACTGCACTCTGGGAGATCTCAAGCATCAGAAAGACGGCTCCCGGGTCAAGGTCGGGGGGCTGGTCACCGCCTACAAGAAGGTGCGGACCAGGGCCGGCAAGCAGATCGCCTTCGCGACCCTCAGCGACATCGAAAACCAGATCGAGTTGATGCTCTTCAACCTGGAGGACTCGGAAAAGCAGCAACTGGTCCAGCTCGACGAGGTGGTGCTGGTCAGGGGAACCATCGACCAGTCGGAAGAAGGGGCCAAGCTGAAGGTCCGGGACGCCGAGCTGTTCAGCCCGAGCGAGGCCCAGATCGAGAAGGCCCGCGAGGCCTACGCGAAAAAGAACAAGCCCTTCGTGGTCCGGGTCGTGCCGGAGCAGATGTCTCTGGACACCCTGGAGGAGATGAAGTCGGTCTTCGACCAGCATCAGGGCGATTCCGACGTGGTCATGGTGGTCGACGGAGAACGCGAACACCACCTCAAGCTGGGCCCTGACTACCGGGTCAGGCATTCGCCGGGACTCACGACGGAGATCGATCAGATCTTCGGCGAAGGTACCGCCGCCCGAGCCGCCTGACTCCCTTGCGCGCGGGTGACGCGCCCGAAGCGTAAAGGTGACATGAATCCGTGTAACATTCGGGTCATGACTGCTACAGAAACTTCAGAAGAAACCACTGCTGATGCGGCTTCTGAGCCCAAGTTCACGCTTGAGCTGAACCAGGATCAGAAGGACATCCAGGAGTGGGTCCACGGCTTTGCCGAAAACGTGATGCGCCCCGCTGCCCACGAATGGGACGAGCGCGAGGAATTCCCCTGGGAGATCGTCCAGGAAGCCGCCAAGATCGGCCTCTACGGTTTCGAGGGCACCGCACAGTTCTTCGCCGACCCGACCGGCCTCAGCCTGCCGATCGTGAACGAGGAGCTGTTCTGGGGAGACGCCGGCCTCGGCATGGCGATCCAGGGCACCGGCCTCGCCGTTGCGTCGATCTTCGGCCAGGGCACTCCCGAGCAGATCGGCGAGTGGGTTCCGCAGTGCTACGGCACCGAGGATGACGTCCAGATCGCCGCGTTCTGCTCCTCCGAGCCGGACGCCGGCTCCGACGTCTCCAATGTTCGCACCACCGCGAAGTACGACGAGGCCACCGACGAATGGGTGATCAACGGTCAGAAGGCATGGGCCACCAACGGCGGCATCGCCAACATCCATGTGGTGATCGCCTCGGTTGACCGCGAGCTTGGCTCCCGTGGCCACGCTGCCTTCGTGATTCCGCCGAACACTCCCGGCTGCAGCCAGGGCGCCAAGGTCAAGAAGCACGGCATCCGCGCTTCTCATACCGCCGACGTCCACCTCGACGACTGCCGCGTGCCCGGCAGCTGCCTGCTGGGCGGCAAGGAGAAGCTCGACGAGCGTCTCGCGCGGGTCCGCGAGGGCAAGAAGGGCAAGCAGCAGGCCGCCATGGCGACCTTCGAGGCTTCCCGCCCGATCGTCGGCTCGCAGGCGATCGGCATCGCCCGGGCCGCCTACGAGTACGCGCTGGAATACGCCAAGGAGCGGGTCCAGTTCGGCCGTCCGATCATCGAGAACCAGGCGATCGCCTTCACGCTCGCCGACATGTGCCTCGAGATCGACGCCGCCCGTCTGCTCGTCTGGCGTGCCTCCTGGATGGGACGCAACCAGATCCCGTTCAAGAACTCCGAGGGTTCGATGTCGAAGCTCAAGGGCGGCGAGGTCGCTACCTGGGTAACCGAGCGCGCCATCCAGATCCTCGGCGGCAACGGCTACACCCGCGAGTTCCCGGTCGAGCGCATGCACCGCGACGCGAAGATCTACGACATCTTCGAGGGCACGGCGGAGATCCAGCGCCTGGTCATCTCCCGCAGCATCTCGGGACTGAAGATCAAGTAGCCAGTTCAGCACCTCTGGTGCCGAAAGGCCCGTCCCACTAGGGGCGGGCCTTTTTCTTTGGTTCCGCACACCGGAACTTCACCCGGACGGGGTGAGGGGGGATGTAGCGTTCAGGGAGAAAATAGTCCGGTACGCCACTTTCCCTGGAGGACCACTTGCCTGATCAACCCGATGTCTTTGCGCCTGTTGTGAATTCTTCCGGTCAGACGATCGCCGAAACATTCTTCACCCAGCCGGCGCCCGACGGAAAGCTGCCGCTGAATGGGGTCAACGCACGTTCGACGATGAGGGTCCTGGAGAGCGAGATGATGCTCGACGGCGATCCCGACAAGAACCTCGCCACCTTCGTGACCACTTTCATGGAGGAAGAGGCGCGCATGGTGATCGCCCAGAACCTGCACCGGAACTACATCGACCACGCCGAGTACCCCCGCACGGCGGAGATCTCGAAGCGGTGCGTACGGATGATCCACAGCCTCTTCCACGGGGAGGAAGGCGAAGAGTCGCCCGGAACCGCGACTGCCGGCTCATCGGAGGCCGTGATGCTGGGCGCACTGGCGATGAAATGGCAGTGGAAGAGGCGGCGCAAGGAAGCCGGCAAGCCGGATGACAAGCCGAACCTCGTTTACGGGTCGGACGTTCACGTGGTCTGGGACAAGTTCTGCCGCTACTTCGACGTGGAACCCAGGCAGGCCAACGTGCCCAAGGGCAAGACGACCGTCGGCCCGGAGGAGCTGGGTCCCCTGATCGACGAGAACACGATCGGCGTAATCGCCGTGGTCGGGACCACTTTCACCGGGGAATGCGATGACGTCGAGGGTCTCGACCGGATGCTCGGTGAACTCAAAGGCAAGGGGCTCGAGGTGCCGATGCACATCGACGCGGCCAGCGGCGGTTTCGTCTTTCCCTTCTCGCACCCTGCCTTCGAATGGGATTTCCGACTCGATTCGGTCGTCTCGATCAACACCTCCGGTCACAAGTTCGGGCTGGTCTATCCGGGAATCGGCTGGCTGCTGTTCCGGAACGAGGCCCAACTGCCGGAAGATCTCGTCTTCTACGAGGACTACCTCGGTGAGAAGGACGCCACCTTCACCCTCAACTTCTCCGGTAGCGCATCGTTCGTGCTGGCCCAGTACTACATGTTCATCCGCCTCGGCTACAACGGTTATTCCTCGATCGTGAGGGCGATGACGGAGAACCGGCACTCCCTGGCCGACCAGCTGAAGAAAGAAGACGCACTCGAGGTGTTCGACTCGGACCGCCCGACCCTGCCGCTGGTGATCTGCAAGGTCAGGGAAGGCGAGAACTTCGACGCAAGTCACCTGGTCGGAGAGCTGGCCAGGCGCCGGGGCTGGCTGGTTCCGGCATACGACATGCCGCCTGACAACGAGGACCAGAAGATCATCCGGATGCTGGTCAAGGTCAACCAGACCCGGGAACTGGTCGACGCCCTCGTGCAGGACTTCCACGATTCGATCGGACTGCTGCGGGACACCGACCTGAGCAAGGTGGGCGATCTACCGGTTCACTCCGGAACGGGCTACTAGCGTCTGTCTCCGAGGTGAACCGGCGTGATGCCGGTGTCGCCGCCGCTGTGGAAACATGGCGGCAGTGAGCAACGAAAGTGAATTGAAAGTCAGATTCGCGCCTTCCCCGACCGGGGCGCTTCATATCGGGGGAGCCAGGACTGCCCTCTACAACTGGCTCGCGGCCCGGCACGGCGGCGGCCAGATGGTCCTGCGAATCGAGGACACAGACCTCGAACGATCGACCCCGGAGAATGTGGCCCAGATTCTCGATGCCCTGCGCTGGCTGGACCTGGATTGGGACGAGGGCCCGATCTCCCAGCTGGGCCGGGCCGAAGCGCATGCGGCCGCGCTTCGGAAGCTGCTCGATTCCGGTGCTGCCTACAGGGACTCGGCCACCGCCGATGACGTCAAGGCCTGGAAAGTCGAACACGGCTCCGATCGCGGATACCGGGGCACTCCCTCGGAAGACGGAAGCGGGGCGATCCGTCTGCGGGTTCCCGACGACGGTGACACGGTCGTAGACGACCTGATCAGGGGCGAGGTCAGGTTCCCGAACCGCAGCTACGACGACTTCGTGATCGCCCGCGGCGACGGCTCGGTGCTCTACAACTTCGCGGTCGCAGTGGATGACGCAGACATGGGGATCACCGAGGTCATCCGTGGCGACGATCACCTCTCCAATACCCCGAAGCAGTTGATGGTCTTCGAGGCTCTGGGTATCGAACCACCCCGCTACGCCCACGTGCCGCTGCTTCACGGTCCGGACGGCAAGAAACTCTCGAAGCGGCATGGCGCGGCCTCCGTCCAGGAACTCCGCGATGCCGGATACCTGCCGGAGGCGATTCGCAATTACGTCGCCCTGCTTGGCTGGGGTCCGGGCGATGACGAGACTTTGCTCACCACGGCGGAGCTGATCGAACGGTTCCGGCCGGAGGACGTGGGCAGATCGTCGGCAGTCTTCGACGAGAAGAAGCTCAGGTGGATGAACGGGCGCTATATGCGCGACATGCCGATCGAGGACTACCGGAGTGCCGTTCGAAGCTTCGTCGATGCGGAGACCGCCGGGAGGCCGCTGAATGAAGAGCGCTTCCGGTTCGGTTGCGAGATTGTGCAGGAGAAGGCCCAGACCCTGCAGGAAGTCTGGCCGCTGATCCGCTTTCTTTTCGAGCCGCCGGTCCAGGACGACAAGGCCTGGCGCAAGGTGATGAAGGGCGACGCCGAGCGGGTACTGACCGAGGTCGAGGCGGTGCTGATCGACCTGCCGCAGGGGGAGGAGGGTCCCAACCGGGACGGCTTCTCGATCGGGGCCGTCCAGGCGGTTCTGGAACCCCTGCCGGAAAAGCTGGACCTGGGAGCGGGAAAGGTCTTCCAGCCGATCCGGGTGGCGATCACCGGAACGACCATTTCGCCCGGCATCTTCGAGTCGGTAGCGGCCCTCGGACGCGAAGAGACCCTGGCCAGAGTCGAAGCGGCGAGATCGAAACTGCGGGACCAGGACTGACAGTCGCTCGATTCGGACCGGACCCTCCGGGCCCGATTTCCTGAAATACCTGTTTTCTGACAGGGTTAGTCTGCTTTCTGCCGCTCCATGCGGTAAAAAGGTGTCGTGATCTCGGTTACCTCGAAATCGCGATACGCCGTCGTGGCGCTGGTCGAGCTGGCCGGAGCCGGAGAGACTCCGATGCCGGTCAAGGAACTGGCCGAGCGCCGCAACATTCCCGATCAGTTCCTCGAGCAACTCTTCTCGACCCTGCGGCGGGCCGGTCTCCTGACCAGCCGCCGGGGCAGCAAGGGCGGCTACATACTTTCCCGTCCCGCCAACGAGATCACCGTTCTCGAAGTCGTTCAGGCGCTGGACGGAAAGGTCGGCCAGGAAGCCGACGAGGCCGGCGGAATCTGGGCCGAAGGCGTCCGCGCGCTGAGGGGGGTGTTCGGGGAAACCACGATCGAGGATCTCTACGAGCGCGAATCGCAGGACGCCGCGGCGAGGATGTACTTCATTTGATCGCGCCACAGGCATCGGCGACGGTGGGTGGCACCCCGCTGGTCTGGCTGGCCCGGATCGGCGACGGGCTCGACGCGCAGATCTGCGGGAAACTCGAGTACTTCAATCCCGGGGGGTCGGTCAAGGACCGGATCGGTGCGGCAATGGTCGGCGCGGCCGAGGCGCGGGGGGAACTGGTTCGCGGCGAGTCGGTGATCATCGAGCCGACCAGCGGCAACACCGGCATCGCCCTGGCCATGATCTGCGCCGCGCGGGGCTACGAACTGATCCTGACCATGCCGGAGGGAATGAGTCGCGAGCGGACCAAGCTGCTGCGTGCCTACGGAGCCGAGGTCAGGGAAACCTCTTCGATGGGCGGGATGGACGAGGCTGTAGAACTGGCCAGGAAGATCGCGAGCGAACGGGACGGGTACATGCCGCTCCAGTTCTCCAATCCGGCCAACCCGGAGGCGCACTTCCGCTCGACCGGGCCGGAGGTCTGGACCGACACCGGGGGTGACATCGACGCCTTCGTCTGCGGGGTCGGCACCGGCGGGACGATCACCGGGGTGGCGCGGTACCTGAAGGAGCAGGGCTCCGACGCCCGGATATATGCAGTCGAACCGGCCTCCTCGCCGGTCCTTTCCGGGGGAAGGGTCGGCCCGCACCGGATCCAGGGAATCGGCGCCGGTTTCGTGCCCGAGGTGCTGGACATGGATCTGGTCGACGAGGTGATCCCGGTCAGCGACGACGACGCCCTGCGTACAGCGCGGAAGCTCGCCTCGACCGAGGGAATACTGGGCGGGATATCGGCCGGCGCCAATGTCCACGCGGCCCTGCAGCTGGCCGGGCGACCCGAACTCGCCGGCGGCAGGATCGTCACGGTTATCTGCGACAGCGGCGACCGATACATGTCACTTCCCTTCTTCGCAACCTGACCCGAGCCGCGACCTTCTAGGCTCTTCCGGTGGCCGATGACCTGATCAGCCGGACCTTCGGGGGCTTGCGCTCCCACATCGCCGCTGCCCGTGGCAGGGATCCGGCGACGGCGAACGTGTCCAGCCTGGAGATCATCCTCACCTGGCCGGGTGTCCAGGCGGTGCTCGCCTACCGCCTCGCCAACCGCTTGCGCCGCTCGGCGATCCCGCTGCTTCCCTTCGCGATCTCCTATCTCAGCCGGGCGATCACCGGCATCGAAATACACCCCGACGCCCGGATCGGACCGGGCCTCTTCATCGACCACGGCTCCGGGGTGGTCATCGGGGAAACCGCCGAGATCGGCGAGAATGTGACCCTCTATCAGGGCGTGACCCTGGGAGGAACCGGATTTCAGTCCGGAAAGCGGCACCCGACCGTCGAGGACTACGTGACGATCGGCTCCGGAGCGAAGCTGCTCGGTCCGATCACGGTCGGCCACGGCGCGAAGATCGGGGCGAATTCCGTGGTGGTCGAAGACGTACCACCAAATTCGACCGTGGTCGGCAACCCGGGTCATCCGGTCCGGGTCGAGGGCCGCAAGGTGACCGACAGCCCGGACGCCGACTGGATCCACCTGCCCGATCCGCTGCAGGACGCGGTCAAGTCGCTCTCCGCCCGGATCAAGGAACTCGAGCGTCAGGTTGCCGAGCTTTCCGGCGATCCGGCCCCGCAGCCCGACGAACCCGGGGATGAGCCGAAGAAGGGTCGCTCCTCGGCAGGAGGATGAGCAGCCGCAGCGGACCGGCCCCGCCGCGGCGATGGATATCCTCGACGGGTGGAAGCGCTTTCCAACTCCGAAGAGGAAAACCCCGGGTACGAGAGGGGTGTCCCTGACTCCCCGGGACCCGATGAAGCGGGGGCCGGAGCGCCCGCCCACCTCTTCGCCGACGGGCTGAACCCGCCACAGCGGGAGGCCGTCGAATACGGGGATGGACCGCTGCTGGTGATCGCCGGGGCCGGTTCAGGGAAGACCCGCGTGCTGACCCACCGGATCGCCCATCTCCTCGCCGCCCGTCGTGCCCGTCCGGGCGAGATCCTCGCGATCACCTTCACCAATCGGGCCGCCACCGAGATGAGGGAACGGGTCGAGCAGTTGATCGGTGCGAGGGCCAGGGCCATGTGGGTCACCACCTTCCATTCCGCCTGCGGGCGGATGCTCCGGGGAGACGCGGAGAAGCTCGGCTACGCACGGGCCTTCACGATCTACGACGAGGCCGACTCGATTCGGATGATCAAACGGGTGATGGAGGAGCTCGACATCGACCCGAAGCGGTTTCCGGCGAGGGCGATCAAGAACGCGATTTCCGGTGCGAAGAACGAGCTGATTGACCCCGAGGACTACAAACAGGCGGGCGGCTCCTACTTCGAGGACACGGCGGCCGGGGTGTACGCGCTCTACGAACAGCGCATGCTCGAGTCCAACGCGATGGACTTCGACGACCTGCTGGTCCGCATGGTCAACGTGCTGGAACTCTTCCCCGAGGTCCGGGAAAGATGGCGCCGGGCCTTCCGCTACGTGCTGGTTGATGAATACCAGGACACCAACCACGCCCAGTACCGGCTGCTTCAGCTGCTCTGTGAAGGCCACCGCAACCTGACCGTGGTCGGTGATGAAGACCAGTCGATCTATGGCTTTCGCCACGCCGACATCCGCAACATCCTCGATTTCGAACAGGATTTCCCCGACGCCACGGTGGTCAAGCTCGAGCAGAACTACCGCTCCACCCAGACCATCCTTTCCGCGGCCAACGCGGTCGTCGAAAACAACCGTGACCGCAGGCCGAAGAAGCTCTGGACAGACCTCGGCCAGGGCGACGAAATCGAAGCGGTCCGTCTCTCCGACGAGCACGAGGAAGCCCGATGGGTGGCCGGCGAGATCGAAAGGCTGGTCGAGGACGAAGGGGTCTCACCGCTCGACGTGGCGGTCTTCTACCGGATGAACGCGATGAGCCGGGTGCTCGAGGACACGCTGGTCCGATTCGGTACCGCTTACCGGGTGATCGGCGGCACCAGGTTCTACGACCGCGCCGAGATCAAGGACGCGATCGCATACCTCCAGTACATCGCCAACCCCTCCGACTCGGTCGCCTTCACCCGGATCGTCAATTCGCCGAAGCGGGGGATCGGGAACACGACCCAGGGAAGGCTGCTCTCCTTCGCCAATACGACCGGCGACGACATCTGGGACGTCGCCCGTCAGGTCGAAAGCGTGCCCGGGGTGGGCACCGCGGCGATCCGGGCGGTTTCCGAGTTCCAGCGGACCATGAGGGGCCTGAAGGAGGACGCCGACGGCCGCCCCGTTGCCGACCTGCTGGAGCGGGTACTGGACGAGACCGGGTACTTCGAGGCACTTGAGTCGGAGCGCACGGTGGAGGCCGAGGGCCGGGTCGAGAACCTTCGCGAACTGATCGGAGTGGCCGGCGAGTTCGACACGAACCGGGCCCTCGAAGGAGATTCGGAAGTACCGCCTCTGGACGAGTTCCTGCAGCAGATCTCGCTCTATTCGGAACAGGACAAGCTGACCGGGCAGGAAGAGTTGCTCACCCTGATGACCCTCCACAACGCCAAGGGCCTCGAATACGACACGGTCTTCATCATCGGCTGCGAAGACGGGGTGTTTCCCCACCAGCGGGCTCTGGACGAAGGTCAGGAGGAGGAAGAGAGGCGGCTCTGTTACGTCGGGATTACCCGCGCCCGGAAGCGGCTCTACCTGACCAGTGCCCGTTCGCGCCGGATGTTCGGCGGCCGCTCGGAGGCGACCATGCCTTCGCGCTTCCTCGACGAACTGCCCGCGGCCCTGGTCCACCAGCAGGGTTCCGCGGTCGGCCAGGGGGGGTTCGCCGCCGGATCCCCGGGTGGCGGCTGGGGCGGCAGCGGCAGGGCCCGCAGTTACCAGGCGCCGGGAAGGCCTCGTCCCGGCGGACCCGGATCAGGAACGGTCCGACCCGGCACCGCGGTCCGGTTCGAGGTCGGCGACAGCTTGACCCACGCCTCGTTCGGAGACGGAGTCGTGATCGGGGCGGAACCCGGAGGCGTCATCGTGGTCCGTTTCAAGACGGACGGCAGTGAGCGGAAGCTGATGGCCGAGTACGCGCCGGTCACGAAGAAGTAAGACTTCAGACAGCAAGCAGACGGAAGGTTCAGGCGGTTGAGCGCAAAGATCATTGACGGCAAGCAGGTATCGGCCGAGGTACGCGAGAGGGTCGCGATCGAAGTCCGGGAATTCATCTCCGGTGGCGGCCATCAGCCCGTGCTCGCAACCGTGCTGGTCGGGGACGACCCGGCTTCGCATGTGTACGTGGCGAACAAGCACAAGGCCTGTGAAGCTGCCGGGATCGGATCGGTCCACCACGAGTTGCCCGCGGAAACGAGTCAGGAGGACCTGCTCACCCTGGTCCGGGCGCTCGGCGACGACAATTCGGTCGACGGCATCCTCGTTCAGCTGCCGCCCCCGGAACACATCGATCCCGACGCCGTAATCGCCGCAATCAACCCGGCCAAGGACGTTGACGGCCTGACCGCGACCAACGCCGGCCTGCTGGCCGGAGGCCGGCCGGGGCTCGTCCCCTGTACCCCGGCGGGCGTGATCGAGCTGCTCGACCACGCCGGAACGGAACTCGAGGGGGCGGAGGCTGTAATCGTCGGCCGCTCCAACCTGGTCGGGCGACCGCTGATCAGCCTGCTCCTGGGGAGAAACGCCACGGTCACCGCAGCTCACTCGCGGACCCGTGATCTGCCCGGCGTCTGCTCGCGGGCCGACGTGCTCGTCGCCGCCGTCGGCGTTCCCGAGTTGCTGGGCGCCGACCATGTGAAACCGGGCGCCACAGTGATCGACGTCGGCATCAACCGGACCGATGACGGCCTGAAGGGTGACGTCGACTTCGATGCAGCGGTGGAGATAGCAGGAGCGATAACCCCGGTGCCGGGCGGCGTCGGCCCGATGACCATCGCCATGCTG
>JAGQUR010000106.1 GCA_020438395.1 Solirubrobacterales bacterium
AGAAGATGTTGCAGCTCGCCCAGCGCACGTCGGCCCCGAGATCGACCAGGGTCTCGATCAGGACCGCGGTCTGGATGGTCATGTGGAGCGAACCGGTGATCCGCGCCCCCGACAGTGGCTTCGAATCCGCGAACTCCCGCCGGGTCGCCATCAGGCCGGGCATCTCGTGCTCGGCGAGGCGGATCTCCTTGCGTCCGTAGTCGGCAAGTGAAAGATCGGCGACCTTGAAGTCCTGTGTTGCTGTGGCGGTTTCGCTCATCTCTGCGGTTTTCTCCTGAGAGTTCGTGTGCCGGGTCACGCTACCATTCCTATACCCATGGGATCGTCGGAACGCTCCGAAAGACTCGCCGCCTCACCCGACCTTTTCGAGAACCGGTTTCTGAATTTCTTCTCGAGGGTCCATCCGGTAGTTCCCCTGCTCATTTACGGACCGATAATCGCCGTGCTGGTCTGGCTCGGCCTGGACCGGGGCCTTTCCGTCCCTGCCACGGTGGGCCTTTTCGTCGCAGGAATCCTGATCTGGACCCTCTCCGAGTACTGGCTTCACCGCCTGCTCTTCCACTGGACACCGAAGTTCAAGGGCGGAGACAAGATCAACTTCATCATTCACGGCGTCCACCACGACCATCCCAACGACAAGATGAGACTGGTCATGCCGCCGGCCGCCAGCATTCCGCTGGCGCTTATCTTCTACGCGGTTTTCATGCTGATTTTCGGCTCCCCGTATGGGTTCGTGCTCTTCGGCGGGTTCCTGATCGGCTACCTCGGTTACGACTACACGCACTACTACCTCCACCACTTCGTGCCGAAGTCAAAGATCGGCAAACGCGTGCGTGAACATCACATGCGGCACCATTTTCAGGACCACCACTACGGCTACGGCGTCTCGACCCCGTTCTGGGACCACATCTTCCGCACCGTGCCCCGATCGCGGAAGGCTGACCGCAAGCCATCCTGAGTTTCTGAAATTCCGGGTTTTTCCGCATTCCCGGAGTGAAACTTTTGCCCGTCAGCGGGTTTTTCACTGGTACAGTTCATAGCCAGTTCTGACCGGCATCTTCGACTCGAAAGGGTTGGCCATGCCTGACGGCGAAGGACAGGGGGTCCTGATCCGTCTCTTGTCAGCACCTCACGGTTGCTGCGTTGCCGCTTCAGATCAGGGTTGTTGGGAGCGGCCCTGATTCGGCATCAACACAAACGCAAGGAACCACATGAACCACAGCATCGCCCGTGCCGTCAAGGCAGCCTTCCTCGCAGTCGCAATGACCTTCGCTGCCCTCGTGCTCGCACCGAGCGCCGGCGCGAGCACGACCTGTGCGGCTAACCCCCTCGGCTCCGCAACCGGGTACACCGAGTTCGTCCAGACCAATGGCTCGCGTGGTTCCGAGTCTGAAGGTGCGATCGCCTACGGCGGCAACCTGGCCGCCTCCGGCATGACGGTCGGCACCCACCTCTCGGTTGCTTCCAGTTACCCCTCTCTGGTCGTAAACGGCACTTCCAACTCGTTCAATCTTCAGGCCGGCAGCGCCTGGACTCCCGGCCTGACCGGTTCGATCAACTACAACGGCGGCGGCTCGCAGCTGATGTCGGCGCCGATCGACTTTTCGAGCGCCTTCACCGACCTGACCACCAAGTCGACCAACTGGGCTGCCCAGACCGCCACCGGTTCCGCATCGGTCATCAACACCAGCGGCTCGAACCCCGCCGGCATTTCGCTGGGCGGGAACGCGCTCTACCTCAAGGGCACCGACTCGACCCTGAACGTCTTCTCGGTCACCCCGGCGATGCTTTCCGGCAACGTGGCGGTCCTGATCGAGGTTCCGGTCGGCTCGACCGCCCTTATCAACGTTTCCGGCACCAGCGTCCAGATTGACGGCAACATGTACTTCCGTCAGGGCATCGGCGGCAGCTGGACCCAGGCCCAGGATTCGAACACTGCCACGCAGAACACGCACACCCTGTGGAACTTCGCCGACGCAACCAGCGTCACGCTCAACACGGGCTCGGCTTTCGGTGGCACGATCCTCGCCCCCAAGGCCGCGGTCGACGCATCGAGCGTCGGCCACAACATGGGCCAGGTGATCGCCAAGAGCTTCACCTCGAACTTCGAGACCCATCAGGCACTGTTCAGCGGCTGCCTGCCCGATACCCCGACCAGCCCCACGGGACCGACCGGTGACACCGGCGCCACTGGCACGACGGGCACGACTGGCACGACGGGCACCACTGGCACGACCGGGACCACCGGGCAGACCACTCCGCCGGTCGAAGCGAGCTCCGAGTGCGTGAACGCTTTCGGTGCCGGATACATCGGCGTGAAGATCGACAACGTCAACGAGTCGCATCTGGATGGGACCTACAAGGATTCCGGAACCGGTTTCTCGGTAACTATTTCCAACACCAATACCTCCGTCCACACCTTCGATTACACGTCCAACTGGCCGGTAAACGTGATCGTCAAGGGAGGACCCTCAGACGGGCAGTTCTACTCACCCCCTTCAAGTTCGGGTACCGGGCTGCACCCGCCGGTCAATCCGAACAACGGCCAGTTCTACGGGATCAGCCACATCACCTTCTGCTGGCAGCCCGGTGGCCCGACCGGTCCGACCGGACCGACGGGTCCGACTTCCCCCACTGGCCCTACCGGTCCGACGAGCCCTACCGGCCCGACTGGTCCGACCACTCCGGATCTGCCGAAGCTGGTGATTTCGAAGATCGCTGACAACCCGGAGGTCGTCGAGGGTGATTTCGTGACCTTCACGATTTCGGTGAAGAACGAGGGAACGGCGAATTCGAATGATGTGGTCGTTTCCGATGATGTTCCGTCGGGACTGGACATCGTCCAGGTCGATTCGCCCTGCACCTACACAGGCCAGCACGTCGAATGCGTTGCCGGCACCGTGGCTCCGGGCCAGACGGTGACCTACCACGTGAAGGTCAAGACGACCCTGCCGACCACGACCGTGACCACTCAGAACGAGCAGCTGACGATTTACAAGGTCGAGAAGCAGATCACGATGCAGGCCGGCACCTCAACCACCGAGTCGATCTCCTGCAACGCCGGGGACATCATTTCCGATGCCGCGGTACGGATCGATCACATCGACCAGGGCACCGGTACCTATGACGACATCGAGGTTTCGCGCCTTGAGTCCGATTCGACCGGCAGCTACACGTCGAATATCACCAATCACTCGACGGGCCAGGCGCAGTTGAAGCTGTTCGCGGTCTGCCTGCCCGGCCAGACGACCGAGGGCCGGAGCCTGACGGTTGGCTCGCCGGTCACTCAGACCGTGGTTCTGAGCCCCGGTATCCATGACATCAACCTGTCCTGCCCGGTCGGGTCCACCCCGATCGCCCCGGGCATCGACGTGACCGGCGGTCGCGCACTGATCCTCGCCAGCGCACCGGTTGGCGATACGGGCCGCAAGCTCACGGTCAAGATCAGCGGCGGTACCACCACGGTCAAGGCGAGCATCCGCTGCCTCCAGAACAAGACGACCGAGCTGAACGGCACCTCTTCGGATCTGATCTTCACTCAGGTCACGAAGCCGATCACGGTCGGTGCCAACAGCACGGCCACGGAATCGCTGGTCTGCGGCGATAACGCCAAGGGCATCGTCGGTGGCTGGGAATTCGAGGACGGCCTGGTGCCGCTCGGGAACGACCCGCAGCCGAAGACCCGTGTGTTTTACGTCTGGAACCCGACCGACCATCCGCTGACCGGCACGCTTTATCTGCTCTGCCTGGAAGCGCGCACCGGCTCATCGGTCCCGGTCGGCGAGAAGACCTACGTCAACACGGCCACGGTCAGCTCATCGAGCACCCAGGACTCGGGCGCGGTTCTCTCCGATGACGCCTCGGTCAAGGTGACCCGTGACAACCACTACGCCGCACCTTCGATCTACAAGGCCACCCTGACCGGCCGCAAGCTGACGGTCGGGTTCAAGTCCGCCACCCGCAAGGGCAGGGTCGCGGTGAGCCTGCCCGGCAAGAGCCGCCTGATCGGCAAGGCCAGGTTCCGTCTCGGCAAGGCCGGCAAGGGCAAGACGAAGGTCAAGCTCACTAGGCGTGCCGCCCGTGCGATCCACAAGGGCAAGATCCGGAAGGTCAAGGTGAAGGTCACCTCGGCCAACGGCAAGACCCGGGTCAAGACCCTGCGGGTCAAGCACTAGTTTCACGTCCAGAACGAAGACCGCAGCTCCGCGGTCCAGGGGCCTCGATCCGGAGAGGGATCGGGGCCCCTTTTTCTTGCTCAGGTGACCGGGTTGGGCGGTTCCCGCCCCTCCAGTACCGCGATCACATTGGCGGCTACAAGGCGGGACATCTCGTCACGCGAGCGGTAGGTCGCGGAGCCGATGTGAGGGGCCAGGGCGACCCTTGGCGTTGTCAGGAAGCCAGGGTCGAAGTTGGGCTCCCCCTCGAAAACGTCAAGCCCCGCAGCGCCGATCCGGTCTTCTTCCAGGGCCAGGATCAGGGCCTTCGAGTCGACCAGGGTTCCGCGGCCGGTGTTGACCAGCACCGCGGTCGGCTTCATGAGTCCCAGGGCCCGTCCGTCGATCAGGTGCCTGGTCTCCGGGGTTCCCGGCAGATGGAGGCTGACCAGATCGGAACGGCGGAGCAGGTCGTCCAGGCCAACCCGTTCCGCCCCGAAGCGCGCTTCCAGTTCAGGCTTGGGTTGCCGGGAGGTGTAGATCCGTTCGCCTCCGAAACCTGCCACCAGTTCCATGAAGCGGCCACCGATCCGGCCGGCGCCGACCACCCCGATGGTGGCACCGCTCAGTTCGAATCCACGCCACCGGGCCGGGTCCCAGCCCTGCCACCTGCCTTCGCGCAGGTCCTTCTCGGCCCCCGGCAGGTCACGCGCGGCGGCCATCGCGAGGGTGAGAGCGAGTTCGGCCGTGGCGTTGGTCAAAGCATCGGGCGTGTTTGTGACGGCAACCCCGCGTTCGGCGCAGGCGGCCAGGTCGACGTTGTCGTATCCGACCCCGAAGTTGGCCACCACCTTCAGCTGTGGACCGGCGGCGTCAAGCAACTCACCGTCGACCGCAAAGGTCAGGTCGGTGACGAGACCGTCAGCCCCGGCCGCCGCCGCGAGCATCTGTTGCCAGCCCGCATCGAGGCCGAGGGAAGAAACCTCGAAACGATCCGAGAGGAGCTCCCGCCCGGCTGGCAGGAGCTCCCGAAGGATCACGACTCTGGATCGCTCGCCCATCGGCGAAGCGTGGCCTAGACCAGGCCGAGGTCTGCGACCGCGCTGCGCTCGTCCTGCAGCTCGGCTGCGTTGGCGTCGATCTTCCCGCGCGAGAATTCGTCGATCTCGAGGCCCTGAACGATCGAGTACTCGCCGTTGGCGCAGGTAACGGGGAAGCCGGCGATGATGCCCTCCGGCACGTCGTAGGAGCCGTCCGAGGGGATGCCCATCGAGACCCAGTCCTCGTCGGGGGTGCCGAGCACCCAGTCGCGGACGTGGTCGATCGCGGCGTTGGCTGCCGAGGCCGCGCTGGAGGAACCACGGGCATCAATCACCTCTGCCCCGCGCTTGGCGACCCGGGGGATGAACTCCTCGCGGACCCAGACCTCGTCGTCAACCTGGGCGGGGGCGGGAGCACCGTCGACGAGGGCGTGGCTGATGTCCGGGTACTGGGTGGCCGAGTGGTTGCCCCAGACGGTCATCCGCTTGATGTCGGAAACCGGCCGGCCGAGCTTGTTGGCCAGCTGGGCGATTGCCCGGTTGTGATCGAGGCGCATCATCGCGGTGAAGCGTTCCTTCGGTACATCCGGGGCCGCCGAAGCGGCGATCAGGGCGTTGGTGTTGGCCGGGTTGC
>JAGQUR010000016.1 GCA_020438395.1 Solirubrobacterales bacterium
CGATCGCGATCCAGAACATTCCCGAGGGAACCAGCGTCGCGATCCCCCTGGCCGCGGCCGGTGCCTCCGGCGCCAGGCAGTTCTGGATGGCGGTGGCGAGCAGCGTTCCGCAGCCGATCGGGGCGGTCGTCGCCTATCTGCTGGTCCAGGAGATCTCCGCCCTGCTTCCGGTCTCCTTCGGCTTCGCCGCCGGAGCGATGCTCGCCCTGACCCTGATCGAATTGCTGCCTGGCGCCTGGGTCGAAAACCCCCGCCAGGCCTTCATCGGCCTCTCGGTCGCAATCCCCCTGATGGTCGCCCTCAGCCTCGCCCTCGGGGTCTGATTGACTTGCGACGCGAAGCCGAACCGGCCGAAGGAGCGAAGTGAACCGGGAAGACGAACGAATCATTGAGGGCATGGGCAGGCAGGCCCTGTTGAACGCAGAGGCGCTGACCGGGGCGAGTCGCCTCGGCTGGAAGGCCGGTTTCGGCACCGAGGCGGCGATGTCGGCGATCGGAACCAGGCAGCCGCTGGCCGGGTTCCTGACCACCTCGACTCTCCTCGACTCCGGGTCCTCGGTCCCGATCGGTGGCTGGGCCATGCCCCTGATCGAAGCGGAGGTCGCGGTGAGGATCGACCGGGAACTCGGGCCCGGCGTTTCGCCGGAAACGGCGGCGCTGGCGATTGGAGCTGTGGCCCCGGCGATCGAGCTGGTGGACCTCGGCTCGATCGAAAGCGTCGAGGAGATCCTGGCCGGGAACATCTTTCACCGGCAGGTGCTGCTCGGCGAGTTCGAGGAGCTGGGCGAACGGGAACTCGGCGAGGTCCGCATCACGGTGACCGCCAATGATGAGACGGGCGACCCACAGGACCCCCGCGAAGTGATCGGCGAGATTCCGCCGATCGTCGCCGCGCTCGCCGATCAGGCCGACCTCCTAGGGGACCGGATCCAGGCCGGGGACGTGGTCATCACCGGGGCCGCGGTCCCACCCGCCCCGCTTTCATCGGGCGACAGCTACCGGGTAGAGCTGGACGGCACCGGACCGGTGACTGTCGAGCTCGCCTGAAGGTGCGTCGACCGAACCCGCCGGTTCAGCCCGACGACCGGCCCGCCTCGGCCGCTTCACCGGCTGCGACGGGTCGGGACTGACTGTCCGGACCGAGGTACTGGTGCACCTGCTGGATCGCGATCGATCCTTCGCCGACCGCCGACGCCACCCTCCTGATCGCGCCGTACCTCACATCACCTGCGGCAAAGACACCGGGAAGGCTGGTTTCCAGCGACTGCGGCATCCGGCTCTGGGGGAAAGCGTCCCGGGAGAGGTTGTCACCGGTCAGCAGGAATCCGTTGCGGCTGCGGGAGAGTTCCTCCGGCATCCACTCGGTGTGGGGTTTCGCCCCGACAAGGATGAAGAGACCGTCGGCCGGGACCTCCTCGGTCGACCCGTCCTCGCGGTTGAGGAGGGTCAGCTGCTGGAGCCGGCATTCGCCCGCCCCTCCGACCACTTCCGTCCTCAGACGGACCTTGATCGCAGGGTTCGCTTCCACCGCCCGGACCAGGTAATGGGACATTCCCGCGTCCAGGGAATCCGCCCGGATGACCAGGGTGACCTGGCGCGCGTACCGAGCCAGGTGGAGGGCCGCCTGTCCGGCCGAGTTCGCCCCGCCGACCACGTAGACGTCCTGGTCGGCCATCGCGTGACTTTCGGTGGTGGCGCCGCCGTAGAAGACTCCCGCCCCGGTCAGTTCGTCCAGGGCGGGGATGTCCAGCCTCCGCCAGCTCGCTCCGGTGGCGAGAATCACCGACCGGGTCTGGATCATGCGGTCGTCGGGGAGCTCGAGCAGGTACCGGTTCTCGCCCCGGGACAGTGAGTTCACGTGGGTCATGAACGAGAAGCTCGTCCTGAACGACCAGGCCTGCTCGTAGGCGAGCTCGGCCAGCCGGCTGCCGGTTACTCCCCCGGGGAAACCAAGGTAGTTGCGGATCATCGAGCTTGAGATCGCCTGACCTCCGACCCCGCCTTCATCGATGACCAGGGTCCTCAGACCCTCTGAGGCGCCGTAGACCGCGGCCGACAGACCGGCCGGTCCGGCCCCGACGATCACCACGTCGAAATCATCGAACTCGATGCCGATCGCCGAACCGTCCGCCTCGGCGATTTCGCGGTTGGTTGGATCACCCAGGACCCGCCCGTCGGGAAGGATCAGCAGCGGCAACGGCGTGCCCGGCTCGACCCCGGCGAGCAGCGCCCTGCCTTCCTCCGACTCGGCCAGGGAGAAGGTGTGGGGAGCGACGCAGCGCTGGAGCGTTTCCCGCAGCTCATAGGCACGGCCGGACCAGGATTCACCGATCACGCGGATCACATCGGGCACCGTCCGCTGCTCCCGGCTCCAGTCGAGCAGCGCCGAGGTGACCATGTTGTGGAAACGCTCATCCGGTGAGACTCCCGGCTTGTAGACGTAGAAGTCCGTGACGCCGATCGCCATCGATTCCCGAACCGTCTCGGCAATCCCCTTGTCCAGCCAGGCCCCCCAGTCCATGGTCAGGCCCAGCTTCGAATGTGGGTGGGCCTGGCGGATGCTCGCCAGCAGATCGGTACCCGACATCTCCGATAGTTCCTGGGCGACGATCGCCAGGACCAGCTGCCTGCCTTCGTCTTCGAGCCCGGCCTGGACCTCGAGTGCCTCGCCGGGCGACCCGGAACAGATCACCTCGTACTCGGACCCGTAGCGCCCTCGCAGGGCGCTCTCGATCACCCCGAGCGCTTCCGTGTCGTCGTCAACTGCCAGGATCGTCCGCGTAAGGTCAGTAGCCACGCCCGAACCTTAGGCCGCATCACAAGCCGGTGTCAACCCGTTTGTCCGGCCTCAATCCAGCAGGTCGAGGATCTCCGGGTGGCTGGTAATCACGTGTTCAGCCTCGGATGCCTCGTCTTCGTCTTCGGCCACCCCCCGGTACCGGACCGGGGTCATCCCGAAATCCCTTGATCCGGCCACGTCGGTGCGCTTCAGGTCTCCCACATGCCAGGAATCCTCCGGCCTGGCCCCGATCGAGTCGAGCGCGTGGGCGAAGATTTGACGGTCCGGCTTGTACACGCCGACCTCGTCCGAGAACGCCCAGCCGTCGAAATACCCGAGCAGACCGGCCGAGTCGAGGCAACCGCGCAGGACCGGTGAAGGTGCCAGCCCGACATCGCAGACGATCGCCAGCCTGTAACCGTTCTCCTTCAGCGTCCGCAGAGTGGGTTCGATCCCTTCGGCGAGGTTCAGTTCGGGACCGTCCGCGGTGAGGAGCAGGGCCTCGCTGATCAGGTCCTCGATCTCCGGGGTCAGGTCATGCCCGAGCCCGTCGATGAAGTGTCGGGCGCCGTCGTCCGGGTGGAACATCCCGCCGGAAATCCAGGCGTCGTGCTGTTTGCCGCTGATCGCCAGCAGACCTTGCTCGATCGTCTCCTGATCGACCTGGAGGCCGGCGTCCCGGAACACCTGCTCGACCTGCCTGCGCCTGGTCGCCCGCACGGTTCCCGGCTCTTCCCACATTAGGGTGTTCCAGAAGTCGTAGGTGACCGCTCTCAAGGACTACGACCCTAGATGACCGCCCCGGTCTGCGCCTAATTCGATACGGCGATGACCCGTCTGGCGCTCTTCCTGCCGGCGTTGGACGAGTTCACCTTGAAGGTGAGTCTGGCCCGGCCGGCCTTACGCGGACACAGCTTCGCCGTGAAGACTCTGGAATGTCCGGCCCGAATCGACCCGAGCGAAGCCCGGTAGCGGACTCCCCTCCCCTTGACTTGAAGCACGACTCCAGTGGCGATCCGGCCCCCGGTGTTGGTGATCGTGACCCGTTCCACCAACCTTCTGCCCTTCTTCACCTTCGCCGGACCCCTCACTTTCAGAGCACCGATCTTCGCCTTCCTCGCCGTGCCTTCGGGCGATCCCGGTTTCGATTCATCCATGCCGAGCGTGACATTGATGCCGTCCACGTCCTCGCCTTCAGCGACCGAGACCGGCGTCGCAGATGCAAGAGTTTCCTGGTCGCTGAAGAATTCGCCCTGGTGGGTGACGGCCTCGCCCGACATCGGGCGACCGACGCAGGACACGTCGAAGCGGAGACGATAGGTGCCGGGCCGCAGCTTGGTGAACTTGTAGTCCTCGCTGAAAGGATTCGAGTGACTCGCCACCTGGCTTCCCGCTGCGTCGAAGACCTCGATGTCGCTCCAGCACGTGCCGTGGAGATCGGGGGCACTGATCAGGCCCGAGATCGATCCGCCCAGATCCATGTGGGCGTCAACGCCCGCGGTGTCCGAGCCGGCGGTCACATGAACGTCAATCGAGCGCTCGCCGATCACGTTGCTTTCTTCGCCGCATCCCTGGATAGCGACCCGATAGTTCCCGGTGTCCAGTCCCGCGAGGGAGTAGTCGCCATTCACGTCGGTCCGGGTCTGGAACACCGGCCAGTCGGTCGGGTCATGGGCCACCACGCAGACGCCGCCGTTCGGGCCCTTCGACCCGACAGTGACACGGCCGGAAACGGAACCACCCTTTGCCAGATGGGCGTCGACGTTGGGGGTGTCGGATCCGTTGGTCACAGAAACCAGCGTTGCTGCTTCAGGGTTGGCCTGGTCTTCGTAGTACTGGGTGAGCACGTTGCCCTGGTCGCAGGTGATCAGTCCGGTGGGGGTCTCGATCCGGGCGTCGCTGGTGAAGAAGGCGAGTCGGTAGCTGCCGGTGGCCAGCCCGTTCACCGTGTATTTGCCCTGGGAGTCGGAGAGGGCGAACCGGGAGGAGTTTCCGATCAGATCGGTGGAATCGGTGGCACTAACGCAGACGTTCGGAGCCGCCTGGCCCGCCACGGTCAGCTGGCCGGAAATCGACCCGGTCCAGGCCGCGAATGCATGGGCCGGCACAAGGGCCAGCAATACGGTCCCCACCGCGATGACGATCACGCGCAACGTTGAAGTCATTCCAACCCTCCTCGCAGGTAGATCGAAGTCGGGCGCAGGACCAATCTACGCCCAACCCCGGTCCTTCACAAGAGCAGTGGTCCTGGCGCGGCACGGTCCCCCCGCGAACCGTGAATGAATCGGGGCGACTGGATTTGAACCAGCGACCTTTCGACCCCCAGTCGAATGCGCTACCAAACTGCGCCACGCCCCGTGCGTGATCGGGCACTCTACCGGGAGAGCGCCCGGGGAGGCGCCGTGGAAGGCGGCCCCGGAAACCGCTGAAGCGGGCGACGGGAATCGAACCCGCCCTAGGAGCTTGGAAGGCTCCTGTGCAACCAATACACCTCGCCCGCGGGTGAAATGCGGCTCAGATTATAGAGACCAAATTGAAGGGCCCGCACACCGTGTGCGGACCCTTCCAAGCGGGGCAGCTAGGACTCGAACCTAGAATCGCCGGTTTTGGAGACCGGAGCCTTAATCCAATTTGGCCACTGCCCCAGAGAATGACCACTTTACTGATCGGAGAGTCATGAAGCGGACCTGGTGCCAGCAATTTCGTCCGACCAGTATGCGAACATATGTTCGTGCCTCGTATTTTGCCATCAGCAGACCGGGAGACAGTTCGGAAACTGCTTGGATCGGGTTTGTCTGATTACGAAATCTCAAGGCAAACCGGCGTCGGGAGGGCCACCGTCCAACGGTGGCGGCGCCGGGGTATTCCCGAGGATCGAGCGCTGATTCCCTCGGCCATTCACCCCGAGGAATGGAATGGGTCACGTCGTCAGGCGTACTCCTACCTCCTGGGCCTGTACCTGGGCGACGGGTATGTCGGAACATTCGATCGGACCTTCTCGCTGACCGTCGCATGCGATGGCGCCTATCCCCACTTGGTCCAGGAATGCGTCAAATCGGTCTCGACCTTCGCTCCTCGCACACCCACCGTTCAGGTGGTTCCCGGTAGCAATGGTGTTCGCGTGGTTTCGTATTGGAAGGCGTGGCCGCTCTACTTCCCCCAGCATGGGCCCGGGAGCAAACTTGACCGGAAGATCGGGTTGGTGGACTGGCAGATCGAGATCGCGGACGAGCATCCGAAGGCTCTTCTGCGGGGCCTGATTCATTCGGACGGTTCGCGGTGCATGAACACCTTCTCGGTGATGCTGAAGGACGGGCCGAAGGAGTATTCGTATCCGCGGTACTTCTTCACCAACTACTCCACCGACATTCAGGCGATCTTCTGCCGCACCTGTGACCGACTGGGCATCCGGTGGAGCCGATCCAACTGGCGGAACGTTTCGATTTCCCATCGGGACAGCGTCGCCCTGCTGGATGAATTCGTGGGGCCGAAGCACTGAGCAGTGTCCCGACCTGACCAGCGGGGATAATGCCGGGACCCACCCGTATGGCGAACCCGGCAACAAGCATCGCACCACCCGAAACCGAGGACTATGTCGTCGGCGGGGTCGGTCTGGGCGCGATCCCAAAACAACAGCGCGGGATCGACGTGCGGAACCGCCTCTACGAGGCGGCAATCAACGAAATCGACGCCAAGGGCATCGAGGAATCCCGGGTCGAGAACATCGTCGCCGAGGCCGGCACCAGCTGGGGCACCTTCTTCCGGTACTTCCCGCGCAAGGAAGACGTTCTCCTTTATGAGACCGCCCGGCTCTTCCGGGAGGAGATGCGACCGGCTTTCGACCAGGCGATCGCCGACCAGGACACCCCGGTCCGGGAAAGCGCCCGCGAGGTAATCCTGATGATCATGGAGCCACGGATCAGTCCGCGGTTCCATGCCGAGATGCTGGCCGAAACGCTCCGGCATCCGGCCCGCTTCGCAGCGATACTCGGCGAAGGGGAGCTGCCGCTGGCGGTCCTCATGGCCGGCATGCTGGCCGAAGGGCAAAGTCGCGGCGAAGTCAAGACCGAGGCTCCGATCCCGGTTTGCGCGGCCGTGCTCCTGGCCGGCGTCATGTTCTCCGCATCGACGGTTCTTCAGGCCGTCGCCGACGGAACCCGCCCCGGTTCCGACATTGCCGAAGTGGCAAACCAGGCCTTTGATCTCGCCTGGTCCGGCGTCGGAGTCTGACCAGCCCGGGCGATAAGTCGGCACCCGGAGCGCCGAGGTGAAAAAATCCCCGGGCTGCCCTCGGGCGGTTCACAAGCGGACGTGGCGGAACTGGTAGACGCGTCAGGTTTAGGTCCTGGTGCCCGCGAGGGTGTGGAGGTTCGAGTCCTCTCGTCCGCATCGAATCACCCGGTCGGTATGAGGGCGGAAGCAGGCGGCCTCGTATGCTCGTCGCATGTGCCGCCTTTTCGCCCTTCACGCCGGACAGAACGACGTGGCAGTCGATTTCTGGCTGCTTGAAGCTCCCGACTCCCTGGCCAAACAGAGCGAGATCAACGCCGACGGCTTCGGCATCGCCTCGCTGACGACGGACAAGGAGCTGATGCTGATCAAGAAGCCGGTCGAGGCGGCCACCGATGCCACCTTCCGCAGGGCCGCGAAGCATCTCGAGGCAGCGGAGATGATCGTCCACCTGCGATTCGCCAGCAACGGCGGCAAGGAAATTGCCAACACCCATCCCTTCGTCCAGGACGGGCGCATATTTGCCCACAACGGAATCATGGGCGACACCGACCGCATCGACACCGAACTGGGCGAGGACCGGGCGATGATCACCGGCGATTCCGATTCAGAGCGTCTGTTCGCCGTGATCACGATGGCGATCCGCGATGCGGACGGTGATGTCAGGGCCGGGATCAGGAACGCCGTGAATCGACTGGCCGATGACTACGAGCTGTACGCAATCAACTTCGTGATGGCCGAGCAGGGAGAAATATGGGCCCTTCGCTATCCGGAAAAGAACGACCTGTTCGTCCTCGAACGCGAAGCCGGCGGAGAAGGCGGCGACCGTGAACTCGAAGGCAAGAGCAGCGACGGTAACTTGCGCCTCCGGACCGGTGAGGCCACCGACCTGCCGCTGGTCATAGTCGCCAGCGAGAAGATCTGCGAGGAGCCAGGATGGAGCGAAGTCAAGTCCGGCGAACTGATCCATATTGGCCCGGACCTGAAGGTCGACCGGGAGATGATCATCGAACATCCGCCACAACACCAGATGGTGCTGAAGGGCCACGCGGAGAAGACACAGACCCACTGAGCCGGACCGCCCGCGGGCGACCGGAAGGGTGCCCGGACTGCGGACATCCGGGTTTGAATCTATGATCGCTTCATGGCCATAGGAGAGGCAAGGCCCGGGTATGAGCTGTGGCGTCCCAATCGGGAAAAGGCCGACTCGCTCACGACGCGATTCATCGCGGTCGTGCTGCTGGTCGCGTCGGCGGCTCTGATGCTGATCGTGACCCTCGGCGGGTGGGACGTATTGGTCGGCGGAAGTACCTACGGGCTCATCGCGCTGGTCTTCGTCGCCGTCGACATTCTGCTGGCCGTGATGATCTGGCGCTGGAGCCGCGGCGCCCTCACTCTGACGATGGCCCTTTCGGTCCTGCTCGGGATTTTCTGCGCGGTCGGAGCCCCTTCCTGGTTCGCCCGGGACAAGTCCGGCTTCACCGAGGCAGCCCTGCCGTCGGACCTGATCGGTCTGCTGGTTCTGCTGCTGATCCCGGTCCAGATCGCCCTGCTGCTCACCTGCGCGATCGGCTTCCGCCAGGAGTGGCACGTGGAAGAGGAGCGGCCGATCGGCTCCGGTGGTTCCGGCGGCGACGGTGACCACGTCGAGACCGGCTCGCTGGCCGGCGCCTCCTGAGCCGAGCGGCATAGACTTGGGCGTCCCGGCGGCGGTGGCGGAACTGGTATACGCGACGGACTCAAAATCCGTTGCCCGCAAGGGCGTGTGGGTTCGATTCCCACCCGCCGCATAGGGAAAGCACCGTGGAAGCAGCCGAAGACAACACCACCGCTCCCGAACGCGAAGAAAAGGCCGACGCTCTCTCCAGCGGGCCCACCGGGATCGCCGGAAGCGACCTCGAGCGGCGGGCCGCTTCCCGTCTGGTCGAGGAACTCGAAAGCAAGGGGCGCGCCGCCCGGCTGCAGGAAGTCCGCATCCCCGCCTCCGAATCAGCCACCCTCGCCCTGCATTCGGCGATCGTCATCGCTGCCAGTCTGCTCGGGCTGAAATGGCCGGCGATCGGGGCCACGATCTGCCTGATCGCCACCTTCTCGTTCTATTCCGAGCGCGGCCTCGGTCTGCGGCTGATCGGCCGGGCCATCCCCGGACGCCGAACCAGCAACGTGCTCTCCCCTCCCCCGGGCCCGGCCTGGGAAGAAGTTGAGGTGATCCTCGCTACGGGTTACGACGTCCCCGACTCGTACCCGGTCGGCGAATGGCTCTCCCGCCGCTTTTCGGGACGGATCACGACCGACCGGTTCCTCTTCTACGGCGGCATGATCGGCACCTTCGCCGCCCTGATGATGAGAGCGGTCGGCATCGAGGACACCTCTCTGGACATCTTCCAGACCCTGACGACGGCGATTCCGATGGCGGTCATTGCCGCCCAGATCGACCGGCATCTGGCCGGGACTCCGATTGCCACACAGGAAGATCTCGCTCCGGCCCGTGACGTGATGGCCGCCGCGCAGGAGGCCGACAACGAATCCGAAGGTGATTCCGGAGTCGCAGTCTGCCTTTTCGGCGCCGAGTACGCCGCGGCCGGCGGGGCCAACACCTTCTTCTCCGATTCCCGCCTGAAGCTGAAGGACGGTTGTGCCCTGGTCAACCTGGTCCGTGGCGCCCGGGCCTCGGCCCCCGAGGTGACCGGCAGCGAGGGTGACCTGATGCCGACCAGAATGAGCCCGGATCTGGCCGCCTCCAGCCCGCTGAAGCCGAAGACGGTCGCGCTCCGGAACGAGACCGCTGCCACAATCGCCAGACGGCGCGGCCTCCGTGCCACCAGCGTGGTCGGCCGGGGCGAAGCCGGCGTTGACCTGCTGCTGGACGCCTCGGAAGGCGCCCTGCCCGACGACGAGGCGGAGACTTGAGTCCCGAGCCGCTCTGGACCCCCACAGCGGAAGCGATCGAAAATTCGCAACTGACCGCGTGGGCGCGCTGGCTGAAGGAGAAGGGAATCGGACCGGGCAGCGAGGAGTACCCGGACCTCTGGCAATGGTCGACCGACCAGCCGGAGGAGTTCTGGCGCTCGCTCTGGGATTACTTCGAGGTGCTCCACGACGGCGAGGTGACCGAGGTGCTCTCCAGCCGGGAAATGCCGGGTGCGAAGTGGTTCGAGGGAACGAAGCTCAACTACGCCGAGCACATCTTCCGCGACCGGGACCCGGAGGCCGTGGCGATCATCGGACGCACCGAAAGCGGCGGCTGGAACCGAGACCTGACCTGGGGCGAACTGGAAGAGGCCGTCGTGAACGCCCGATCCTGGCTGAATTGGAACGGCATCGAGGCCGGTGATCGTGTTGCCGCCTACATGCCCAACATCTACGAGACGATCGTCTTCTTCTTCGCCACCGCGAGCCTCGGCGCGGTCTGGTCTTCCTGCTCGCCCGACTTCGGAGCCGGCGCGGTCCGTGACCGCTTCGCCCAGATCGAGCCGAAGATCCTGATCGGAATCACTGATTACGACTACGGCGGCAAGAACTTCGACCGCCGCGCGACCGTGATCGAACTGGCCAACTCGATGCCATCGGTCGAGAAGGTTCTGTTCCTCGGTGACGGCGACGCTGACTGCAACCTTCCCGAAGGGGTCGAGTGGGACGAGGGCAGGTTCTCGACCGGGGCCGACCTCTACGACGCCGTCGGCGACCGTCCCGACCCCACGGGATCGAAGCTCGAGTTCACCCGCGTCCCCTTCGATTCTCCGCTCTGGATCCTTTACTCGTCCGGAACTACCGGCCTGCCGAAGCCGATCGTCCAGGGGCAGGGCGGGATCCTGCTCGAGCACTTGAAGAAGATGCATCTCCACCTGGACGCCAAGGAGGGCGACCGGATCTTCTGGTTCACGACAACCGGCTGGATGATGTGGAACTTCCTCACCTCCTGCCTTCTGACCGATGCCGCGATCGTGCTCTACGACGGCAACCCCGGCTTCCCGGACATGTCAGCCCTCTGGAAGCTGGCCTCCGACGCCGAGGTGACCTGCTTCGGCACCTCGGCCTCATACATCTCGGCATGCATGAAGGACGGGGTCGAACCGGGCGCCGACGGGGGCGACCTCTCCAGGCTCCGATCGGTCGGATCGACCGGCTCCCCGCTCGCCCCCGAGGGTTTCGACTGGATCTACGAACATATCGGCGAGGACACCTGGTTGTTTTCGACTTCCGGCGGCACCGATCTCTGCACCGCGTTCGTCGGCGGGGTCCCGACCCTGCCGGTCTACCGGGGCGAACTCCAGGCCCGGGCGCTCGGCGCTGCGGTCGAGTCATGGGACGAGCAGGGCCATCCCCATATCGGCGAGGTCGGTGAACTGGTGATCACCAAACCGATGCCTTCCATGCCCCTCTACCTCTGGGGCGACGAGGATGGCTCCCGCTACCACGACAGCTACTTCGACGTCTACCCCGGCATCTGGCGCCACGGCGACTGGATCGAGATCACCGAGCGGGGAACCGCGATCATCTACGGCCGCTCCGACTCGACCATCAATCGCGGCGGGATTCGCATGGGCACCTCCGAGATCTACCGGGCGGTGCTGGCCGATGATGCGATCGCCGACGCCCTGGTCGTCGACATCCCGAGGGAAGGCACCGAAGGCTGGATGCCCCTCTTCGTGGTCCTGGCCGAAGGGGCCGAACTCACGGATGACCTCAGGAAGAAGGTCGCCGGCGAAATCCGCAGCCGCTGTTCCCCCCGGCACGTCCCGAACGAGATGATCGAGATCAAGGAAGTCCCACGCACCCTCTCTGGCAAGGTGCTCGAGGTTCCCGTCAAACGGATCCTCACCGGCACCCCGCCGGAAAAGGCGGCAAGCCGCGACTCGCTCGCCAACCCCGAAGCACTCGACTTCTTCAGCGACTACGCAAAGACCCTCTAGGCGGCGGTGTCTTTTCCAGTCCAGCCTGGATCAGGATCGCCATTGCCAGGCAGGCCCAGAAACCGACCACCATCGCGGCACCCAGGACGTCACTGATGAAGTGCCAGCCTGCGATGACGACCCCGGCGGCCACCGCGAGACCGTAGGCAGCCCCCGCGATCGCCGCCCAGACCCGCCAGCGCGGAGGGGTGATCAGCCAGAGGCCGAACCCGGAGGCAAGCGCCGCGGTCGTGTGACCGCTCGGATAGTGGATCTCGATCGGGTAACTGACCCCGAGCGCGCCCTGAAGGCGCGGGTGGGACATCAGCACCTTCATCACCTGGGTGGTGAGGTTGGCCCCGGCGATCACGCCAACCGCGGCGAGAAGATGCCAGGGCCGGTTCCAGACGATCGCCAGGGCAATCAGTCCGAAGAGGATCAGGATCAGCGGTGCCGGCTCGGCCAGCTTGGCCCCGAAGTTCGCCAGATCATCCAG
This sequence comes from Solirubrobacterales bacterium, assembly GCA_020438395.1. GTDB lineage: Bacteria > Actinomycetota > Thermoleophilia > Solirubrobacterales > 70-9 > 67-14. The sequence continues at coordinate 12,398 of JAGQUR010000016.1, forward strand.
AGTCGAGCCGGGAGTGGCCAGGAAATGCGAAGTAACCCGGGCATCGAAGTCACTGAACCGGGTCGAACCGTAGAAGAGCAGGGCCAGCAACGCGGTACCGCCGGCGCAGAACAGGGCCACGGCGAGCAGTCCGACCACGGACCGGTTTCGAGGGGATCGCTCCATCCGCAAACCCTAGAACAGCATTCCGGGGACGAACGTCAGTGGACGGCTGGTGGCCCCTGACGCCGACCGGGCTAAGCCGGAGTAATGGGGCTGCGTCGCTCGGTGAAGGAGCGGTCGCGGCCTTCGGCGAGCGCGAAGCGCTTGATCAGCTCGGTTCGGAGGTTTTCGGGCTGGATCACCGCGTCGATCACCATCTCCGAGGCCAGGTGGAGCAGGTCCACTCCCTCCGCGTACTTTTCGCGCTTCTCGGCGACAAACTTCTCGCGTTCTTCCTCGTCCTCAATCGCCTGGATCTGGTTGTAGAAGACGGCGTTCACGGCAGCCTGCGGCCCCATCACGGCGATCGATGCGTTGGGCAGGGCGATGCAGCCGTCCGGTTCGAAGGCCGGGCCCGCCATCGCGTAGAGGCCGGCGCCGTATGCCTTGCGGACGACCACCGAGAGCTTCGGAACTGTCGCCTCGGACATCGCCGAGATCATCTTGGCGCCGTGGCGGATGATTCCCTGCTTCTCGACCGCTGTGCCGATCATGAACCCGGGAATGTCAGCGAGGAAGAGCAGCGGGATGTTGAAGGCGTTGCAGGTGGCGATGAACCGGGCCGCCTTGTCGGCAGAGTCGACGAAAAGCACCCCGCCCTTCTGCTTCGGCTGGTTCGCGACCACGCCGACCACCTTGCCGTCGATCCGGCCGTATCCGACGATCAGTTCCTTCGCCCAGCGCTTGTGGACCTCGAGGAAAGAGTCGGCATCGAGCAGAACGTCGAGCAGCAGGTTGATGTCAAAGGGAACGTTCTCGTCGAGCGGGATGATCTCCTCGATCGGCGTGTCCGAAGCCGGGGCCTTCGGCGCGACGTCCGGGACCTGATCGCGCCAGGAGGTAGGCATGTACGAGAGGTAGCGGCGACCTGTCTCGATCGCCTCTTCATCCGTCTTGACAAGGAAGTGCCCGCAGCCCGACTTCGAGGTGTGCATGCGGGCGCCACCCATCTCGTCGAGGGTGACCTTCTCGCCGATCACCATCTCGGCCATGCGCGGCGAACCGAGATACATCGAGGCGTTGCCGTCGCGCATGATCACCACGTCGCAGAAGGCCGGGATGTAGGCACCACCGGCGGCACTGGGGCCGAAAAGCAGGCAGACCTGCGGCACGCGGCCGCTCATCTTCACCTCGTTGTAGAAGATCCGTCCGGCCCCGCGGCGACCGGGGAACATCTGGACCTGCTCGGTGATCCGGGCCCCGGCAGAGTCGACCAGGTAGACCATCGGTATCTCCAGCTTCAGGGCCCGCTCCTGGATGCGGAGGATCTTCTCGACCGTTTTCGGGCCCCAGGATCCGGCCTTGACCGTGGGGTCGTTGGCCATCAGGGCAACCGGACGGCCCTCGACCAGTCCGGTTCCGGTCACGACGCCGTCGGCACCGAGCCCTTCCTGGTCCCAGTTGGCCAGCAGCGCCTCCTCGACGAAGCTGCCCTCGTCGAGGAGCAGGTCGACCCGCTCGCGGACGGGCAGCTTGCCCTGCTCGGCGGTCTTGGAGTGGTGGCGCTCCGGGCCGCCCCCGAGGGCGGCCTTCAGAGCGGGATCGAGATCGACCTTGGTCATCGCTTCAAACTAGACGAGTTTCAGGGAGGTGCCGCCGGTTTGGAACCGTGACGGTCGCAAACCTGCGGCACCTTCCGAATTTCAGATGAACCCGGCCGGCTAGAGGCCCGGGTTGACCGGGACCGGCTTCTCGCCTGAGTAGTCGTAGAAGCCGCGGCCCGACTTGACGCCGAAGAAACCGGCGGCGACCATCTTGCGGAGGGTCGGCGGGGCGGCGAAGCGGCGCTCGCGGAACTCGTCGAACATGACGTCGGCGATCGAATGGAGTGTGTCCAGACCGACGAAGTCGGCCAGGGTGAGCGGGCCCATCGGGTGGGCTGCGCCGGCCTTCATCGCGGCGTCGATCTCGTCGATCGAGCCGATGCCCTCTTCGAGACCCCGGATCGCATCGAGCATGTAGGGGACCAGCAGGCGGTTGACGATGAAACCCGCCTTGTCCTTGGTCTCGACCGTGGTCTTCTTGAGCTTCTCGCCGTAGGCCAGGCCGACGCCCATCGCCTCGGGCGAAGTGGTGACCGACTGGATCACCTCGAGCAGCGGCATACGCTGGACCGGGTTGAAGAAGTGGAGGCCGAGGAAGTTGGTCGGACGCGTGGTCGCGGCAGCCTGGTTGATGACCGGCAGTGATGAGGTGTTGGTCGCGAAGTAGGCCTCGGACTTGACGATTCCGTCGAGCTGCTTCCAGATCTCCAGCTTGGTGTCGAGGTTCTCGGTGACCGCTTCGATCACGAGGTCGCAGTCGGCGAACTCGTTGAGGTCGGTGGTGCCGTTGATCCGGCCGAGCACGGCGTCGGCGTCGGGCTGCTCCATCTTGCCCTTCTCGACCGCCTTGCCGAGCAGCTTCGTGATCTTGCCGATGCCCTTGTCGAGCGTCTCCTGGTCCACTTCGGCGACGACGACGTCGTAACCCGCCTCGGCACTGACCTGGGTGATGCCATGGCCCATCAGGCCGCAGCCGACGACGCCAACCTTCTTGATCTCCATCTGGAGCGTTCCTCCTGTAGCGGAATTCTTCAGCCTCCGGGATGGCGGAGGCGACCGGCCACGGAGCCTATTCGATCAGGGAACGAGCGGTTTCGGCCGGTTCGCGACTAGAGCTCGATCAGGGTGGTGACGCCCAGTCCGAGATCGATGCACGTCAGGCCGTACTTCGCGTACTTCTTCTGCATTTCAGGGCTCATGGCGCAGGTGATGCCGGGCTTGTACGGACTGCCGGCCCAGGGCTTGCCACCCTTGCCCTGCTTCTTCGCTGCGTTCTTCAGGCACTTCCGCTTCTTCTTGCCCTTGAACTTCCTGCACTTCTTCTTGGCCTTCGCCTTGGCGGTGGCGGAGGCAGATGCGCCCGGGGCGGAAGACGCCGAGGCCTGGGCCGGAATGCCGATCGGTCCGGCCACAAGTGCGATCGCGACGAGCGAGACGAGAAGTGCATGAAGTCTTTTCATGGCGGGAAACCTATCGTGATTGCCGGAAGGCGCCGGCGTCCGGGAAACGCGACGCGGAAGGTGAAGCTCAGGACGCGGTGGCGGCCTCGATCCGGCGGCCCATCTCCCTGCCGACCGCCTCCAGGCCGGATGCGGGACGGATCATCACCGTCATCTCACAGATCTTGTCTTCCTGGTTGAACTTGAGAATGTCCACACCCTGCACGTCCCTGTCCCCCACGTTCGCCTCGAACATGAGCACCGCCACGTCATCGGTTTCAACGTGGGCGATGTACCGGAAGTTCTCGAGAACCTCAACCACGTGGCTGAGCAGAAAACCGAGCGCCTCGACGCCCTCGTAGGGCTTGTGGACGAAGGGACTGCGGAACACCACATCCTCCGTGAACAGGTCCAGACCCGACTCGAAATCCTTTGACTCTGCTGCTGCCCTGAAACCGTCGCTCTTCATGGGGCGATCATAGCGCGGGTGGAACAAAAAGGAAAGGTGTTCCGTTCAGCGGTGCCAGCCAGGATCATTGCGATCGTGGACGTGGCCCCGCTTTCAGCGGTGCCAGTCCACGGGCCCGGCCTTCAGCACATGCGAGCCGAGCGGGCGGCCGAGGAGCTCCTGGGCTTCGGCCGAGGCTTCGATCAATTTCGCCAGGTCGATACCGGTGTCGACTCCCATCTCCCCCAGCATCGAAACGAGATCCTCCGAGGCGATGTTGCCGGTGGCGCCTGCGGGAACCGGGCAACCGCCGAGTTCGCCGAAGCTCGACTCGAAGGACTCGATTCCCTCCTCGAGGGCAGCCAGGACATTGGCCAGGCCCTGGCCACGGGTGTCGTGGAAATGCGCGGTCAGCTCGACCTCCCCCAGACCTTCGGACGCGAACCGCTCACGCGCCTCGTCAAAGAAGCGCCGGACCTGGACCGGGTTTGCCATACCGGTGGTGTCGCCGAAACCGACCTCGACGCAGCCGGCCCGGGCCAGCCGCAAGGCGAGCGCCAGGACGTTCTCGACCGGGACGTCACCCTCGTAGGGGCAGCCGAAAGAGGTCGAGATCACTCCCTCACAGCGCAGTCCGGCTTCGACTGCGACCGGAATCGTCTCTTCGAGGCCGGCGATCGACTCCTCGACCGTCCGGTTGACGTTCTTCATGTTGTGGGTCTCGGAAGCGGACAGGAAGAAGTTGGTTTCGTCAAACAGGTCGCGCTGCGCGAGAGCGTTCTCGAGACCGCGTCGGTTCGGGATCAGCACCGAATACGAAACGCCTTCCGGCCGGTCGATCCCGGCGAGGACCTCGGTCGCATCGGAAAGCTGCGGGATCACGTCGGGCCGGACGAACGAGGTGACCTCGATCCGCCGGAGCCCGGTCTGCGCCAGCAGGTTGATCAAGCGGATCTTGTCCGAAGTGGCGATCACTTCGGGCTCGTTCTGGAAACCGTCCCGGGGACCGACCTCGCGAATCCGGACTGACTGGGGAAGTTTGTTGCTGGTCACGGTCGAAATGCCTCCCGCTCAGGCGACGTTGAAGGTGATTGCCCGACGCTCGTGGGTGCCGACTCCGAGCACTCTTTCCCCTTCGCGGACCTCTACCGCGAACCGGAACTTGCGGTCTTCGATCACCTCGTCAAGACGGGCCCAGGCCGTGCATTCCGCACCTCCTCCGGCCCCGCCCACATGCTTGATGTTGACCGCGAAGCCGACCGTGGCCGTGCCTTCCGGCAGGAACTCCTGAACCAGCAGCGCGCAGTTCCTTTCCATCATCCCGATCATGCCCGGGGTTGAAAGGACGCCGGTTTCGAGCAGACCACCGACGTCGGTGAGCAGCATCCCCTCGGCGGTGAAATTCTCTTCGCGCTCGGTTCCAACCTTTTCGGCAATCGACATTGGCAGAGCCTATATCGGGTGATGGCCGGACCCACTTCCTGCTTAGACTGCGGCTTCGTGAGCGAGAACAGCGATTCACCAGTCATCCCTGTAATCGGCGGCACGGGAGCTCTCGGCTCCGGACTCGCCAAACGCTGGGCGGCCGGCGGCGCCAGGGTGATCATCGGCTCGCGCGACGCGGGTCGGGCCGGTGAGGCCGCCGCGAAGATCGCCGGGGAATCCGGCGGGAGCGCAGAGGGAATGGCCAACGAGGACGCGGCCAAAGCCGCCGACATCGTGTTCCTGACGATCCCGTTCCGCAACCAGTCGGAATATCTGACCAACCTCAAGGGAGCGCTCTCCCCCGGCCAGATCCTGGTCGACTGCTCTGTCCCCCTGGCGGCCGCGATCAGCGGCAAGGCGACCCGGACGATCGGCATCTGGCAGGGATCGGCGGCCGAACAGGCACAGGAGATGGTGCCGGAGGGAGTGACGGTGGTCTCCGCCCTGCACACGGTCAGCGCCCCCGGCCTGGCCGACCTGTCCCATGCGATGGACGAGGACGTGCCGGTCTGCGGCGACAGGAAGGCGGACAAGGCCAGGGTGGCGGAGCTGATCGCGCGCATCGACGGCCTTCGCCCGATCAACGCCGGGGCACTTGAGATCTCCCGGATCGTCGAGCAGCTGACCGCCCTGATGATCTCGGTCAACATCCGCTACAAGACCCACGCCGGCCTGAAGTTCACCAACCTGCCGGGGGGCGACGCCTTCTGATGAAGGTCACCCTCCTCGCAGGCGGAACCGGCGGCGCCAAGCTTGCCGCCGGGATGCAGTCGGTGGTCGGCTCGGACCTCACCGTGATCGCCAATACCGGGGATGACGTCGAGACCCTGGGGGTTTATGTCTCGCCCGATCCCGACCTGGTCAGCTACTGGCTGGCAGGCCAGGTCGACGAGGTGCGCGGATGGGGCATCAAGGACGACGGCTTCGACGTCTTTCAGCGCATGGCCCGGTTCGGCGCGCCCGACTGGTTCTCGCTCTCCAATCTCGACCTCGCAGCCTGCCTCTACCGCCGGGACTTCATGGATTCCGGCGGGAGGCTGACCGACGCCCAGGCCCAGATTGGCAGGGGCCTCGGGATAAGGGCGACGGTGCTGCCGATGTCCGACCAGCCGGTCCGGACAATGATCAAGAGTGGCGGCGAGTGGCGCGGTCTCCAGGAGTACCTGATTCTCGAGGGCGGCCAGGCCGAGGTCGAGGGAGTCGAACTCCGCGGCATCGACGCAGCCGAAACCACACCCGAAGTACTTGACGCGATCGCCGGGGCCGATCTGATCGTGATCGGGCCCTCCAACCCGGTGATCAGCATCGGCCCGATCCTCGCCGTGCCGGGAATCCGAGAGGCGATCATCTCGGCCGGGGCTCCGGTCATCGCGGTCAGCCCCTATGTCGCGGGCAAGGTGATCAAGGGACCGACCGACCTCTTCATGAAGGCGATCGGCCGCCCGACCACGGCGTCAGGTGTCGCCAGTCTCTATCAGGGGGTGATCGACGCGATGATCAATGACTCCGACGATCCCGACCCGCCGCCGACCGAGGTGAGGTCGTTCTCGACGGCGACCCTGATGCACAGCGCCGAGAGCCGCGGAACCGTGGCGAGGGCCGTGATCAAGGTCGGCGAGACCCTGGCAGCATCGTGAACACGGTCGCCGTCGTCACCGCGAAGCGCTTCACCGCGGCCAAGCAGCGGATGACGGGAGCGGTTCCGGTGGAGAAGCGACTGGCGCTGGTAGAGGCGATGCTCGGGGACGTTCTGGAGGCGATCACCGAAGCCCGACAGGTGACCTTTACGGTGGTGGTGACCGGAGAAGCGGCCGCCGCGGGGCTGGCTACGGGTTGCGGCGCCGAGGTGATCCACGATCCCGACGACGCCGGACACATCGGGGCGGCGATGCTCGGGGTCGACCGTGCCCGGGAGTTGGGTGCCGATGCCGTCATGCTGCTGCCCGGAGACTGCCCGCTGCTGAAGGCAAGGGAGATCGACCACCTCGTGACCGGCCTGCCCGATCCCTTCGTCACCGTGGTTCCGGACCGGCACGGAACCGGAACCAATGCTCTCGTGATGCGACCCCCGGGCGCAATAGAGCCGGCTTTTGGCGAGGGAAGCTGCGAGCGTCACCTCGACCTGGCCAGACAGGCCGGTGTCCCCCACGCGACCGAACAGGTTGACGGACTGGCCCTGGACCTCGACACTCCAGCCGACATCGTTGCCCTGACCACAAAGATCGAGATGGCCCGTGACGGCGGGGGCAACCCCGCTCCGCGGACGGCTGCCGTGCTGGGGATCTGACCGGGCCATGGGCGGAGCGATGATCATTCCGGTCGAAGGACTCCCGGAAGTGACCGAGACCTTCAACCTGGGCAAGGCGATCGCCGAGCAGGTCCAGTTGACCGACGGCGACATCGTCGCGGTCTCGCAGAAGGTTGTCTCGAAGTCCGAGGGAAGGGTCGTCCGGCTCGATCTGACCGACCCGGGTCCCGAGGCCATCTCGCTGGCCGCACGCACCGGCAAGGACCCGCGGATCGTCCAGCACATTCTGGCCGAGAGCCGGAACCTGGTGCGGGTGGACGAGGAACGGGGCATTCTCATAACGGAGACGCATCACGGCTTCATTTGCGCCAACGCCGGCATTGACCAGTCGAACACCGCCGGTCCCGAGGAGGCGATCCTGCTTCCGCTGGACCCCGACGGATCGGCCAGACGGATCAGGGTGGAACTGGAAACGGCCTCGGGAGTACGGGCAGCCGTGGTCGTGACCGACAGCTTCGGCCGGGCCTGGCGCCACGGACAGGTCGAGGTGGCGATCGGCTGCGCGGGGATCGACCCGCTCGACGACTGGCGGGGCCAAAGCGACCAGCGCGGAAGGGAACTCACGGCGACCGTGATCGCCACCGCCGATCAGGTTGCCGCCGCATCCGACCTGGTCAGGACCAAGACGGACGGCGTTCCGGCGATCGTGGTCCGGGGTCTGGACCCGTATGTGACCGGTGACGACGGACCGGGCTGCGCCTCACAGCTGCGAGAACCGGACGACGACCTCTTCCGCTGAGTCGGACCGGATTCGGCCGGCCACCGGGCGGATACTCTCCAGTCATGGGAAGACTGGTCCGGGCCAGCATGGTCTCCATTGACGGTTTCTACGAAGACGCCGACGGCACGATCGAGTGGGGAATGCCGGAACCCGAACTGCATTCGTTCGCGAACGAGAAAGTCGGTGACCTGGCGGCGATCGTGATGGGGCGTCGCCTCTACGAGGTGATGGTCCCCTACTGGCACGAAACGCTGGAGTCAGGGGAGGGCGACGAGATCGGGCTCGAGTTCGCCCGGCTCTGGGACCGACTGCCCAAGTATGTGGCCTCCCGGACCCTGACCGAAGTCCACGAGAGCTGCCGGCTGATCGAGGGTGACGCGATCGAGGCGATCCTCGATCTGAAACGGGAAACCGAGGGGGACATCGAGGTGGGCGGCGGGATCCTCTCCGCCCAACTCGACGCGCTCGGCGAGATCGACGTCTACAACGTCTGGACGCTTCCGGTCAGGATCGGCGGCGGGAAGCACTATTTCCCGGCAGGCCGGTCGGTCGAGACATTCGAGCTGACCGACCTTCGGCGTTTCCCCGAGGGCGGGGTCGCCCTCGAATACACGCTCAGACGCTGAGTACGGTCGAGCCTTCGGAGGCTCCGCTGCGGATCGCGTCAAGGGCGGTGTTCGCGTCTTCGAGGGGCATCGTCTCGACCATCGGCTCGACCTGATGGCGGGCGGCCAGTTCGAGCAGTTCAGTTCCGTCCTGCCGGGTCAGGTTCGCCACCGAATGAAGGCTGCGCTCTTCCCACAGCAGCTCGTAGGGGAAGGAAGGAATGTCGCTCATATGGATGCCGGCGCTGACGATCCTGGCTCCGCGGTCACTCACCTTCAGGGCATCGACCATCAGGGAACCCACCGGGGCGAAGACGATCGCTGCGTCAAGGGGTTCGGGCGGTTGCTCGTCCGAACCGCCGGCCCATTCCGCACCGAGGGAACGGGCAAAGGCCTGGCCGTCCAGGTCCCCCGGCCTGGTGAATGCGAAGACCCGCCGCCCTTCGGAGGCAGCAATCTGGCAAAGGATGTGGGCCGAGGAGCCGAATCCGTAGAGCCCGAGCCGTTCACCGTCTCCGGCGATCGTCAGCGCCCGGTAGCCGATCATGCCGGCGCAGAGCAGGGGTGCCACATGTTCGTCGTCGATCTCCCCGGGAAGGGGAAAGCAGAAGCGCTCGTCGGCAACCGCGTATTCCGCATATCCACCATCGATGTCATAGCCGGTGAAGCGGGCGTTCTCGCAGAGGTTCTCCCTGCCCTGGCGGCAGAAATGACAATGCCCGTCGGTCCAGCCCAGCCACGGAACCCCGATCCGGTCGCCTTTGGCAAACCGCCGCCCTGAATCACCCGCCCCGGTGCCAGGGCCGAACTCTTCGACGGTTCCGACGATCTGATGGCCGGGTACAAGCGGAAGTCCGGGTTTGGTCAGTTCGCCATCGACGATGTGAAGATCGGTGCGGCAGACGCCGCAGGTCGAGACGCGCATCAGGACCTGGCCCGGACCCGGTTCGGGCACCGGCAGGTCCCGAAGGGCAAGTCTGCCCGGCTGCTCTTCGAGGACCATGGCGCGCATCGCTTCGGCCCTCCCCGCCTAGGCCGCCGCGGGGTCCGCGAGTCCGGCCGCCGGTTCTTCCCCCGGGTTGGCGAGGTCGATCAGCATCTCCGGCGGGGGCGAGGCGACTGCGTCGGGGAACTCCTGCAGGATCTCGTAGGAGGTGTTTCGCTGAGCCGCCTTCCGGCCGGCCCGGTGCGCGGCGTCGACCAGTTCCTCGACTTCGAGCCTGACCCCGTGCTGGGAGCCGGCCATGCGGGAGATGCTCTCTTCCATCAGGGTTCCGCCGAGGTCGTTCACGCCCCAGTTGAGTGCCTCGGTCGCGCCCGGAAGGCCCATCTTCACCCAGCTCGCCTGCAGGTTGGTGATCGAACGGCCGAGGGCAAGCCGGAAGACGGCGGTGTGCTTGAGGTTCTCGTCGATCGAGATCTCCTCGACCCCGTGGGTGCGGCCGAGCAGGGTGTTGAAGGGGATGAAGCTGAGCGG
>JAGQUR010000017.1 GCA_020438395.1 Solirubrobacterales bacterium
CGTTCAGCAGGGTCGACTTGCCGGCGTTTGTGTAGCCCGCCAGAGCGACCTGCGGAAGTGAGGAGTCCTGGCGGCGGCTGCGCATCACGCCGCGGTTCTGCTCGACGTGACGGAGCTTCCGCCTCAGGTCGGATATCCGGTCGCGGGCGAGACGGCGGTCGGTCTCGATCTGGGACTCGCCGGGGCCTCTCGTGCCGATGCCGGCGCCGAGCCTTTCGAGGTGGGTCCAGAGACCCCTCATGCGGGCCATGTTGTACTGAAGTTGCGCCAGTTCGACCTGAAGCTTTCCTTCGGCGGAGTGCGCGTGATCGGCGAAGATGTCGAGGATGATCGCGGTGCGGTCGATCACCGGGACACCCAGTGCCGCTTCGAGGTTCCGCTCCTGGCGCGGCGCCAGCTCGTCGTCACAGGCGACCAGGTTGGCGCCGGTTCGCCCCACTTCCTCTTTCACCTCTTCCAGCTTGCCGCGGCCAAAATAGCGATCCGGATCGGGCTCGCTGCGGCGCTGGATCACTTCCCCGACCGTCGCCACGCCGGCGGTCTTGAGCAGCTCTCCGAGCTCGGAAAGGGTTGCCTCGCCGGTCTGGTCTACGGCGATCATCATCGCTCGCTGCTTGGCCCGGCGGCTGGTCGAAGTCTCGACTGTTTCGGTCACTGGCTTCATCCTAGAACCCGTGGGTCGCCCGCTCCCTTCCGGAAGCCGCACCGCTCGCGGTACGCTGCGACACATGAAGATCTTCATGACGGGTGCGACGGGTTTCATCGGCGGTGCTACGGCCAGGCATCTGGTCGAGCAGGGCCATCAACTGACCTGCCTGGTGCGGGACCGGTCCAAGGCGACCGGCCTTTCGGATCTGGGCTGCGAACTGGTCGATGGCGACCTTTCCTCGCGACCGGCGCTGGCCGAGCAGATGAAAGGCCACGACGCCCTGCTCCACAACGCCGCCCTGTACGAAGTCGGGATCCCCAAGGACAGGATCCCGGTCCTCCGCAAGGCCAACGTCGAAGGGACCGCGAACACGCTCGAGGCGGCCCTCGAGGCAGGGATCCCCAGGGTCCTCTACGTCTCCACCTGCGCCGTCTTTGGCAACACCCACGGCGAGGTGGCAACCGAAGATTTCCGCCGCCCCGACCTCGACAGTCCCGGCGGTCTTGAATTCACCTCGGTTTACGAGGAAACGAAGTACGAGGCGCACCAGATCGCCCTCAACCTGATCAAGACCAGGCATCTGCCCTGCGTCATAGCCCAGCCCGGCGGGGTCTACGGCCCGGACGACCATTCAGAGCTCGGCTCCACAATGCACCAGTTCCTTGACGGCAAGATGCCGATGGTCCCCTTCCCCGATTTCGGCACCGGGCTCACCAACGTCGAGGACATCGCCGCGGGGCTCGCACTGATCCTCGACAAGGGCGAAATCGGCGAGTGCTACATCCTCAACGAAAGCAACTTCACCATGAGGCAGGTGCTCGAGGAGGTCGGTGAAGTCGCCGACCGCAAGGTCCCCAAGCGGAACATGCCTACGGCCGTCCTGAAGGCCCTCCGCCCCTTCGGTCCGCTGGTCGGGAAGATCATGGACCAGCCGCCCAACCTTGCCGAGCTGATCAGCTCCGCCGACGGGGTCACATTCTGGGCCGACGCCACCAAGGCGAAGACCGAGCTCGGCTGGCGCCCGAGGGATGTCAAGACCGGACTCCGCCAGACCCTCGAAGCCGAGGGGCGACTCCCCGCCTAGGCCAGGTGCTCTCTCATCCGCAGGGTTACCGCGGCAGTCGCTTCGGCGCGATCACGCGAGGTGCTCGCGCATCCGCTCCAGGGCCTCGGTCAGGCGTTCGTCCGGGGTCGTGAGCGAGATCCGGAAGTAGCCTTCGCCGCTTCGCCCGTACATCGAGCCGGGTGAAATGACCACAGCCGCTTCTTCGAGCACCTTCTCGCAGAAGCTGGTCGAGGTGTAGCCCTCCGGCACCGGTGCCCAGACATAGATCGTGCCCTTGGGGCTTTTGACGTCAACGCCGATCGCCCGCAGCGTGTCGACCACGAGGTCACGACGACGGGCATAGATCGCGTTCATCTCCTCCAGCGGACCGGACGGACCGTCAAGTGCCGCCACAGCAGCCAGCTGAATCGCCTCGAAGAGGCCCGAGTCCACGTTGGTCTTGAGCCGCCAGTAGGTGCTGATCGCGTCGGCGTTGCCGAGGATCGCCCCGACCCGCCAGCCGGTCATGTTGTAGCCCTTCGACAGGGAAAACACCTCGACGCCGACCTCCTTGGCTCCGGGGGTCGCGAGGAAGCTCGGTGCGACGTAGCCGTCGTAGGTGGTCTCCGAGTAGGCGTTGTCGTGAACGACCAGGATCTCGTTTTCACGAGCGAAATCGACCACCTTCTCGAAGAAGCCGTCGGGAACAATCGCCCCGGAAGGGTTGTTCGGGTAATTCAGGAAGAGCAGCCGGGCGCGCTCCGCGGTGCTGGCGTCGATCGCATCCAGGTCGGGGGCGAAGCCAAGTTCCTCCTTGAGGGGCAGCAGCACGGCCTCGGCGCCGGCCAGGATCGGTCCACCGGTGTAAACCGGGTAGCCGGGATCGGAGGCCAGGGCGACGTCACCCGGGTCGAGGAAGGCAAAGCAGAGGTTGTAGATGCATTCCTTGGCACCGATCGCCGGAATCACTTCGCTTTCCGGGTCGATCTCGACACCGAAGCGGTCCCGGTAGAAGTCCGAGAAGGCCTGCCGGAACTCTTCCCGGCCACGGTTGCTCGGGTAGTTCTGGTTGCCGCGATCGGCGACCGCCCGCTGCATCGCTTCGACCACGTGAGGGTAGGTCGGATGATCGGGGTCGCCGATCCCGAGGCTGATCACGTCGATTCCGGCTGCGCGCTTGTCGGCGATCTTCTTCTCGAGCTCGGCGAACATGTACGGCGGCATCGCCTGAAGTCGACGGGATGGATCGGTCAGCGCCACGGTTTCTCCTTCTCTGGGAACGGTTGTTTCGGGTGCCGGACGGTTGGCGACGGTCCGGGGTCTCAGCCGAGGTCGGCCAGTGCCGCCATCATCTCAGGTGCCAGCTCCCCGGCGGCGATCGGCTCGGCCCATCCGGTCAGGGTCACGTCAAGGTCAGGGGAAATCTCCACCGTGAGCTCGCCCCCGTCCAGTTCAACCGTGATCGGGCTCGGGGCCCCCGCCAGGAAGGCGGCCACGGCCGCTCCCGACGCCCCGGTGCCGGAGGAAAGGGTCTCGCCCACCCCGCGCTCGAAGATCCGGGCCCTGACCCGGGAGCCGGAAACGCGGTAGAAGGAGACGTTGCTGCGGTTGGGGAAGACCACGTTATTCTCGATCCCGGGGCCGATTCCGCCGAGGTCGAGCTCCTCGAGATCAGCTCCGGCTTCGATCGCGCACTGCGGGTTTCCGATCGAGACATGCTGGAAGTCCCAGTCGCGATCGCCGGAGCTCAGTGTGCCCCGGCCGTCGGGAGCTCCGTCCGGATAATCCTTCGAAGTGGTGGAAGCCCTGCCCATCTCGACCGAGCAGGTGCGCTCCGAGGTGATAGTCGGCGTGACGGGGCCGGAAGCGGTAAGGATGCTGAAGGTCTCCGCGTCGGTCCAGCCGTGTTTGCGCAGGTAGAGAATCGCTTCCCGGGCGCCGTTGCCTGACAGTTCCGCCTCGGAGCCGTCCGGGTTGAAGATCCGCAGCTCCGCCACGTAGGCGGGGTCGTCGGACCTGGAGATCAGAAGGACGCCGTCGGACCCGACTCCGAAGTGGGGGTCGCAGATTCTCTGGATGCGCGGCTGGGTGGGTTCCCAGGGAAGATCATCGGCTTCGATGATGATGTAGTCGTTGCCCAGGGCTTGCCATTTCTCGAAGTTCATGCGACCCGGCAAGGTACCTGTTCGGCGAGTTCGAGGATCTTTGCCGCGACTTCGCGGTCGCCCATCCCCGTCCGGTCAATCAGCTCGACGCCTTCCATGCGTCGCATCCAGGTCATCTGGCGCCGCCCGAACCGCCGGTGCAGGATGACGATCCGGTCGAGATCGCCGGAGCTGAACTCGTCGAAGCCGATCGCCGCGCGCACCGTCCGGGACGCCCCTTCCGCGACGGCCCGGTCAGCCTCCTCCGCGGCCCCGTCTCCTGCCATCTTCTCCACCCTCGCCCTTATCTTCGGCACCAGATCCTCGTCTTCCTCGACGAGGCCCACCAGCAGGGTGGGGTGGCGGAGCGAGGAGGTCCAGAGCTCTCCCCCGCCCTCGTGGTCGGGATGAGGATCGATTCCGGACCTGACCAGTTCGGTCAGCCGGGCGATCCGCTTGCGGTCGTTGGGGTGAACCTGCCCGGTCAGTTCGGCCGGCAGCTCTTCGTAGAGCGCCTCAGGCCCCCTCCTTTCGAGTTCCGACTCCACTTCCTCCCGCAGCCGTGGATCAACGACCGGCTTCATTTCGAGATCCGCGAGAGCCGCCCTCAGGTAGAGACCGGTTCCCCCGACCAGAATCGGTTGCCGGCCCTGGTCGAGGGCCGTATCGATCTCCGCTCGCGCCGCCTCCCCGAACTTTCCGGCACTGAACTCCTCGGTCACCGGTACGAAAGAGAGCAGCCGGTGCTCCAGCTTGTCCCGGTCCTCCGGGGTGGCCGCACCGCTGATCACCTCCAGGCCGCGGTAGACCTGGATCGAGTCGCAGTTGATTGCCACCGGGTCGTCGCCGCGGTCCCGCATCAGGCCGGCCAGCTGGGTCGCCACCCCGGTCTTGCCGATCGCGGTCGGCCCGAAGATCGCGATCACGGGGAGTCCGACCGCCGGTTCAGCCGGATGAGCTCCGGTATCCATCGGGTCTTCAGGCGCCGATGCCGCTGAGCAGCCGTTCGGTGCCGGTCAGCGTCTGTGAGGTGGCAGCCGAGATATCGACTTCCACCATCTGGCCGGGTTCGGCCGTGCCTTCGAAGTTGACCGCCTTGTTGTGGCGGATGCGGCCCCTGATCCGGGTCGGATCGTTGCGGCTGGGCCCCTCGACCAGGACCTCCATGTTCCTCCCGACGAAGCGCTGGGAACGCTCCCGGGCCCGTCGCTGGACCGCCTCGACCAGTCTCTCCATCCGCTCCACCTTGACCGGATGCGGGATCTGGTCCTCCATATCCGCCGCCAGGGTGCCACGCCTGGGCGAGTAGACGAAGGTGAAGGCGCCGTCGTATCCCACTTCCTCGACCACCTCGAGCGTCTGCTCGAAGTCGGCCTCGGTCTCGCCCGGGAAGCCGACGATGATGTCGGTGGTGATCGCGCAATCCGGAACCCTCTCGCGGATCATCGCGACCCGGTCCATGTACCGCTCGCGGGTGTAGGTGCGACGCATCTTCTTGAGGATCGGGCTGGAACCCGACTGCAGCGGCAGGTGGATGTGTTCGCAGAGGGAAGGCAGGCCGGCATGCGCTTCGATCACGTCTTCACGCATGTCCTTCGGATGCGGGCTCGTGTACCGGATCCGGTCGATCCCGTCGATTTCGTCGATCATCGCCAGCAGGTCGGAGAAGCGGATCCGGCTGTCCCCGGGAAGGTCGCGGCCGTAGGAGTTGACGTTCTGGCCGAGCAAGGTGATCTCCCGGACGCCTTCGGCAGCGAGCTGACGGGCTTCGCTGACCA
The DNA here is from genome assembly GCA_020438395.1 of Solirubrobacterales bacterium. Lineage (GTDB taxonomy): Bacteria > Actinomycetota > Thermoleophilia > Solirubrobacterales > 70-9 > 67-14. Next base: position 5,617 of record JAGQUR010000017.1, read on the forward strand.
GTTCCTGCGGGTCGCGGCTCTGTTCGCGGCCCCTGGTCGAAGGCACGATGCAGTAGGAGCAGACGCAATTGCAGCCCTGGGATATCTGGAGCCATCCCTGGAACTGCCTCGCCCGGTGGGCCGGCAGGTGGCCGGCGAAATCCTCGAACTCGAAATAACCCTGGGCAGTCAGCTGATCGGAGTTGAGGAACTCGGCCAGCCGGTGGATCTGGCCGGGACCGAACGCCACATCAACAAACGGAAATCGCCTGAAAAGCTCGTCTTTCACCGACTGGGCCCAGCAGCCACCGACCCCGACTATCCGTTCCGGGTTTTCGCCCTTGAGACGCTTCGCCTCCCCGAGGTGAGAGATGAACCGGTTGTCCGCGTTCTCCCGGATCGAACAGGTGTTGAACAGGATCAGATCGGCATCGTCGCGCCGGTCCGATTCCGCATAGCCAAGCGAAGTGAGCATGCCTTTCATCCGCTCGGAGTCATGCTCGTTCATCTGGCACCCGAAGGTGGTGACATGAAACGTCTTCATCGACCTACGAGATTACAAGCAGCTGTGGGAGCGCGGCGCGGGGGCGTAGCTCCCGGGCCTTCGGGGGAGCCCGCCGGGCGACGGACCAGGAGGGGCATGCCCGCTCCGGACCCGAGAGAGGGCTCAGGCGGCGTCGGCGCGGATGATCTTGATGGCGGCGGCGTCCTTGGACTCTTCGCCCGGGGCCTTGTGCCCCTCTTCGCGGTCATGCTGCTCTTCAACGGAGAGCTTGACGGCGAAAGTGGTGGTGCCGCCGACCAGAACCGCCGCGGCCAGGATCAGCCCGATCAGTGCTCCCCTGCTCGGGAAGTTCTTCGACCGGAGGCCCACGAAGCTGACAATCACCGCGAAGCAGGCCAGGCTGATGCCGAAGATGAGGAAGACGGTCTTGATTTCCATCGGCGCGAATCCTACTGATTTCGGCGGCGCCCGGGCGTCGGGCCGGCACCCCCGGAGGGGGTGTCGCTATCTGGCGATACGCGTCGAGCGGAGCTCCCTGATCACGGTGATCTTGATCTGGCCGGGGTACTCCATTTCCCGTTCGATCGCGGCGGCAATTTCATGCGAGATGAGAGCGGTCGCATCGTCATCGACCTGCCCGGGGTCGACCATGATCCGGATCTCCCGTCCCGCCTGCATCGCAAAGACCTTCTTCACGCCTGCCTGACGGAGGGCGATTTCCTCGAGATCGCCGAGCCGGGAGACGTATTGCTCCATAGAGTTGCCGCGAGCTCCGGGCCTGGCGCCCGACAGGGCATCGGCCGCCTGCACGATCACTGCCTCGACGGTCACCGGCTCGATCTCGTTGTGATGGGCCTCGATCGCGTGCGTGATCGCGTCGACTTCCTCGTAACGCCGGGCCAGCCTGGCCCCGACTGCCGCATGGGTCCCTTCGACCTCGTGACTGACCGCCTTGCCCACGTCATGCAGCAGCGCCGCCCGCCGGGCCACTTCAACCGAGGCGCCAAGCTCGGCCGCCATCAGCGCCGCAAGGTTCGAACATTCGACCAGGTGGCTGAGCACGTTCTGGCTGTAGCTGGTGCGGAACCTGAGCCTTCCGAGCAGTCGCACCAGTTCCGGATGCAGGCCAGTGACCCGGGCGTCCAGCAGCGCCGATTCGGCCGCCTCGACCATCAGGTCGTCCACCCTTGCCGACGCCTCCTCGTATGCCGCTTCGCAGGAAGCCGGATGGATCCGGCCGTCCTCGATCAGCTTCTCCAGGGTCAGCCTCCCGACCTCGCGGCGAACCCCGTCGAAACTCGAGACAACCACGGTTTCGGGTGTCTCGTCGATGATGATGTCGACCCCGGTCAGGTTCTCGAGCGCCCGGATGTTGCGGCCGTCCTTGCCGATGATCCGCCCTTTCATCTCCTCGTTCGGAAGGTGGATTACCTGGGTGTTGGACTCGATCGACTGGCCGGATGCGAGCCGCTGCATTGCCACTGCGAGGATGCCCCTCGCCCTCCGTTCGGCGTCCAGCCTGGCCTCCTCCTCGATCCTTCTCACGGTGAGACCCGCCTGATGGGCGGCTTCTTCCTCGACTTCCTTGAGCAGCAGCTTCCTGGCTTCGGTGCGGCTCAGCCCCGAAACCTGCTCCAGTTCGGCCAGCCGGGCTTCCCTGGCGGCCTCGATCTCCTCCTCGGCGCGGTCGAGGTTTCGTTCCCGTTCCTCGGCGATCTCCGTCCTGCGGTCCGCTTCCCTCAACCGGGTCCGGGCCGACTCGAGGTCACGGAGCGCCCTCTCCTCCATCCGTACGATTTCCTCCCGCCTCGCCCTGAGCTCGGCCTCGGCCGAGAGAAGGCCCTCCCGGGGCGGCGGTGAGTCGAGGTCCGGCGACGGAGAGTCCGCATCCCGCGGGGAAACCCCATCCTGCCCGGCGCGTCGTTCGGTCTCCGGTGATTGGGGGACCGCCCCGTTCCGCGACTCCCCTGCCCCTTGCCCGGCCTCCGGTTCCGGGGACCGGTTGCGCAGCCAGGCCGGGATGATCGAGTCGAGCGCCATGCCTCCTTCAAGGGTAGCCGACGCCCCAAACGTCCCCTGAGGGGCCTTTGCCGTGCGGCTTCAGGCTGCGCGGGAGGCGATTCTGATCGCCGCGTAGGCCTCTTCAGCCTCGTATCCGCGCCTCGCGAGCAGCCCCAGTGCACGTTGCCTTCCGCGGTCATCGCTCAGGTCGGCACCGCGCTCGTTCAGCACCCTCACCGCCCGTTCGACCTCGCTCTCGGCCTGGCCGACACCGGGTCCAGGCTGATCGAGTGCTTGCTCGACCAGGTAACGGTCAACGCCGCGCTGCAGCAGCACCTCCCTGATCCTGTCCTTGCCCCAGCCGCTGAGTTCCCGCTTGTCGCTGGCATAGGCAAATGCGAAGCGCCGGTCATCCAGGGCCAGGTTCTCGGTCAGGTAGCCGATAACCCGCTCGATCTCGTCGGATTCCACCTCCCGGTCGACCAGCCATTCCCGCATCTCGGCTTCGGTCCGGTCCTTGCGACTGATCGCCGCAAGGGCCTTGGCCAGCCATTCGTCAGACATCGGCGCAGATCCGGGCCGTTCTCACCAATCCACCCGGAACGATCGGGGACTCAGGCTGCCTTCAGCTTTGCGTCGTTTCCGGCGGGCTCGATCACTTCGCCTGTTTCCGCGTCCACGCCTTCGGGCGCAGAGGATTCGATCGGTGAACCGTCCCGCGAGATGCCGAGGTTGGCGAGGATCCTGTCCTCGATCTCCTGCGCGATGTCAGGGTTCTCGGTCAGGAACTGCTTCGAGTTGTTGCGGCCCTGCCCGAGGCGCGTCTCGCCATAGGAGAAGAAGGAACCCGACTTCTGGACCAGGTCATGCTCCATGCCGAGGTCGATCAGGGCGCCCTCCCGGGAGATCCCGAGGCCGTATTCGATGTCGAACTCGGCCTGCTTGAAGGGGGCTGCGACCTTGTTCTTGACGACCTTG
>JAGQUR010000107.1 GCA_020438395.1 Solirubrobacterales bacterium
TCCTTGTCGAGGTAGGTCTCCTGGTTTCCGCGCTTGACCTTGTAGAGCGGGGGCTTGGCGATGAAGACATAGCCCGCGTCGATCAGCGGCTGCATCTGCCGGTAGAGGAAGGTGAGCACGAGCGTCCGGATGTGGGCTCCGTCCACGTCAGCGTCGGTCGCCATGATGATCTTGTGGTAGCGGGCATTCGCGATGTCGAATTCGTCGTGGATGCCGGTTCCGATCGCGGTGATCATCGCCTGGATCTCGTTGTTCTGCAGGACCTTGTCGATCCGGCTCTTCTCGACGTTGATGATCTTTCCGCGCAGCGGAAGCACCGCCTGGGTCGAACGGTCGCGGGCCTGCTTGGCCGAACCGCCGGCCGAATCGCCCTCGACGACGAAGATCTCGGCCAGTTCGGGGTCCCGAACCGAGCAATCGGCGAGCTTGCCGGGAAGGTTCATGTTCTCCAGGGCCGAGCCCCGGCGGGTCATGTCACGAGCCTTGCGGGCTGCCATTCGGGCCCTTGAGGCCTCGATCGCCTTGGTGATGAAGAGCTTCGCCTCGGTCGGGTTCTCCTCGAGAAACTCGGCCAGCTTGCGGTTGACCGTCTCCTGGACCATCCCCTTGATTCCGGGATTGCCAAGTTTGGTCTTCGTTTGCCCCTCGAACTGGGGATCGTGGAGCTTGACCGAAATCACTGCCGCCAGGCCCTCGCGGACATCCTCGCCAGCCAGGTTCGAGTCCTTCTCCTTGAGCATCGCCTTGCTGCGGGCGTAAGCGTTGAGAGTCCGGGTCAGGGCCGCCTGGAACCCGGAGAGATGTGAACCACCCTCGTGAGTGTTGATGTTGTTGGCAAAACTGTGGATCGAATCGTTGTAGGAAGCGTTCCACTGCATCGCCACCTCTACCTGACCCTCTTCGTCCTCACCCTCGAAGTACACGACCTTCTTGCCCAGAGGCTCCTTGTTTTCGTTCAGGTAGCGGACGAAGTCCTCGATTCCCCCGTCGTACTTGAATTCCACTTCCTGGCCTTCGGCCCGCTCGTCCTTGATCTGGATCCGCAGCCCGCGGGTCAGGAAGGCGGTTTCACGCAACCGCTCGAGCAGGGTCTGGAAGTCGAAGTCGAGGGACTCGAAGATCTCGTCGTCGGGGAGGAAGGTGATCTGCGTGCCGGTCTCCTTCGTCTTCTCGCCCTTGACCAGTTCGGTGACCGGCCGGCCGCGCTCGTAGCGCTGTTCCCAGACGAAGCCGTCGCGGCAGATCCGCAGCTCGAGCCAGGTCGAAAGCGCGTTGACGACCGAGGAGCCGACCCCGTGAAGGCCACCGGAGACCTTGTAACCGCCGCCGTCGCCGAACTTGCCTCCGGCGTGAAGGACGGTCAGTACCACCTCTGCCGCGGGCCGGCCTTCCTTCTCCATGATGTCAACCGGGATTCCCCGGCCATGGTCGGTGACGGTGCAGCTGTTATCCGGGTGGAGGGTGATCTCGACCGACTCGTTGTGACCGGCCAGGGCCTCGTCGACGGAGTTGTCGACGATCTCGTAGACCAGGTGATGCAGCCCCCGGGGCCCGGTCGAGCCGATGTACATGCCCGGTCGCTTGCGGACCGCCTCGAGGCCCTCGAGGACGGTGATGTCCTTGGCCCCGTAGGAGGCGTCTCCGCTGCTCTTCTTCTCAGCCAATCAATACCTTTCCGAAAACTATTCGGCGGCCATTACCGGACCGGCTGCCTGTGGAAAAGGTCGGCCCGGACGAAACCGCGAGTCAGGTCTCCATAATACCATTTCCGGTCGGATAAACCCGCTTGCCAGAGCCAAAAAATCCCTGCAAATCCGCGGTTTTGCCGATCGATGGAGGAAATATTCCGTCGCCATGGCCGCACCAATGTCCCGGTTCGGTCCCGAGCCGGTGCCCAACTGCTGCCGGAAGCTTGCTCTAGCCTTCCGGCGACCGATGGAAAGTGGCGGTGAAAGGCGGAATATTTCGGGGCGAATTGAACGTCTCGTCCGCCGGTTCATTCCTTCCACCGCGGTGCTCACCAGGGGCTGGCCGGCTCGACTGCTCGACGCGGCCGACTTTCCCAGTCGGCTGTTTCACCCGGAATTTCGCGAACTTCCTCCCAATCATCTGCGGGTGCGGGTGGGAACCGGCAATCGTGTGCTGTTCAACCAGAGCCAGTTCCAACGGCTGGGGGCTCACGAGTGTCTCGACATGTTTTCCCGGGGATGGCTGAAGCCCGATTCGTCGTTGATCGACATCGGCTGTGGTTGCGGCCGGACCGCCGCGCCTCTGAGGCAGGCTGCCGGCTTTTTCGGCACCTACCTCGGAATCGACGTCGACGAGGAGATGATCGCCTGGTGCAGAACTCACCTGACCGATGAGCGGTTCTTCTTTGAACATGCCGACACTTACAACTCCGTGTACAACCCCGCGGGATCGAGAGACGCCTATCGCCTCCCGGTTGAAGACGCCAGCCAGGATCTGGTCATTTCGTACTCGCTTTTCACTCACCTGCTCGAGCGGGACCTTCTGAACTATGTCTCCGAGGCCTCGCGTGCCCTGAAGCCCACGGGAACCATGGTCATGACCGTTTTCTGTCTCGACCATCCCGAATCAGCCGCGGGAAGGCTGGCGAGGTTCAGCTTCCGGCACCCGGTTGGTGAGGCGATGGTGGAGGACGCCGGGCTGCCCGAGGCCGCCGTCGCGTATCCGTCTCGGTTCCTGATCGAAAGCTGTCTGAACAGCGGATTCGGAGCGGCGAGAGTGGAGTCAACGCCGGGGCAGAGCCAGTTGATCGCCACGATCGAACCCTGAACCGGGCTCAATCCCTGGCGGTCCGGAAGCGGATTTCAGCCGGGCCTTCCGATCCGAGCCGCTCACGGAGACGAGCGGCGATTCGAGGTGCCATCATCTCCAGCTCCTGGGCCCATGCGGCCCCGACGCACTCAACGGTGACCACACCTTCACGCTCGTCAACCACGTCGGTGACCTGGGCGATCCTCTCCCCCACCACCTCGTCCCAGACCGTCTGAACGGCAGCCAGCGGGGTTGCCGGGCTGATCTCCCCGCGGAAGTCTTCAAGGGCCTGCCCGAGCCGCTTCGGTGACGGGCTCCTTCCGCGACCGTCTCTCACGCCGCTGCTCCCGGATCCGCCGAGCCGATCTCCTTGCTGCCCGGATCCGAATCCTCGGGCTGCCCGCCTTCGGCAGCGGCCAGAAGATCTGTGATCGCGACCCGGCAGATTCCCTCCCGGTCGGGAATCAACTCGCCTTCGGCGGCCGTGATGATCGCCTGGCCTCCCTCGAGCAGTCGTTCGACCAGCCGGTCGCGACGATGGGCGTCGAGTTCGCTCATCACGTCGTCAAGCAGCATCAGCGGAGCCTGCCCGCCGGCTTCCAGCAGGGCCGACCGCTCTGCAAACAGCAGGGCCAGGAGGCCGAGTCGCTGCTGTCCCTGCGAACCAAAACGCCGGAGCTGCCGGCCGTCCAGTTCGAGCCGGATCTCGTCGTGGTGAGGACCCCAGCTGCTGCGGCCCAGCCTTAGGTCGTTTTCCAGCTTCTCGTCGAGACCGGTCCTTATCTCTTCCGCGGTGGTCGCGGCCCCGGGCCGGTAGCTCAGGGACTTCGGGCCTTCGAGGCCGAGTTCCCCGGCCGAGCTTTCCCAGCGTTCGCCCAGTTCCCCGACTGCCTTTTCGCGGCTCACGGCCAGGGCCGAGCCCGCCTCTGCGAACTGTGAATTCCACGTGGATAGTTGGGAGGTGTCGGCCTGACCGGCCGAAATCCGCGCTATCAAGGCATTTCGTTGGGCGAGGATCCGGCCGAACGAAGCCCGCACTCCGGCCTGACCAGGCCACCGGGCCGCGACGAAGCTGTCGATGTGGGCTCTTCTGCCGGCCGGCGGGCCCTTGACCAGCTCCAGGCGATCGGGAGAGAAGACGGTCACCTTCGGACGATGAACCACCGCTTCTGCCTGCTCGATCCGGGCGCCGTCCATGGTGAACCTGTTTCCCTCCGACCTGGAGGCTGAAGCCATGAAGGTGTGGTCCACCCCGGTCCCGCTCACGGTGACGCGGCAACGCGCGTAAGAGGACCCGAAAGGGATCAGGTCCCTGCGGTCTGAGGTCCGGAAGGAGCGGGAGGTCAGGCCGAAGAAGATCGACTCGACCAGGTTGGTCTTGCCGGCGCCGTTCGGACCGATGATCACGGTCAGGCCGGGATCCGGCTCGAATTTCACCCCGGCCAGGGACCGGACCCGGTCCGCCTCGACCCGGGCGACGAACACGGTCTACTCGTTGAGGCGGATCGGCATGACGAGGTAGCGGAAGTCGTCGCCGTCCACCGGCTGCAGCAGGCCGGGCCGGAGCGGCGAGATCAGCCGCAGCAGGACCTCGTCCTCCTTGATCGCCTCGAGACCGTCACGGAAGAACTCGTGATTGAAGCCGATCGCCAGTTCCTCGCCGTCGAAGTTCGCCGGCATCTTCTCCTCGGCGTCACCGAGGTCGGGGGTCTCGGCCGAGATCGTCAGCTCGCCCGGTGAAAGCGCGACCTTGAGTGGCCGGTTCTTCTGGGCCATCTGGCTGACCCGGCGGACCGACTCGAGCAGTTCCGTTCGGGGCAGGCGCACGTCGTGATCCCAGGTTTCCGGAAAAAGCTGCTGGTACTTGGGGAACTGGCCGTCGACCGTATTCGTCGAAAGGATCGAACCGTCCACGTTGAAAACGACCAGCCGGTCGGTGACCGAAAGCCGCACCGAGTCGGATTCCGAGGAAGCAAGGAGCCGGGAAAGCTCACGCAGCGCATGGGCAGGGATGTTCCGGTCGAGCTCCACGGGAACGGCCTCTGTCAGCTGCGTCCGCTTGACGGCCAGGCGGTAGGAATCGGTGGCGACCATGGTCAGTTCATTGCCGGTGGCCAGGACCTGGACGCTGGTCAGGACCGGCCTCATGTCATCACGTGACGCCGCCCTTGCGACCAGTTCGATCGTTTCGATCAGCGACTCGCGATCGAGCGAAACCGTGTCACCTCCGGCATCCGGAAGCGGCGGGAAGTCCTGGTCGTTCAGGGTCCTCAGATTGAAATTGGAGGACCCGGACTTGATGCTTACGGTGCGCTCGGAGGCCAGGTACTCGATCTCGGACTGACCGGAACCGAGCAGGCGGGAGATGTCCGCGAAAAGTCGGCCGGGAAGTAGAACCCTCCCGTCCGACTCGACCGCCCCTTCCACATGCACGGGAACCCGGAGGCTGAGGTTGCTGTCGGTCGAACTGAAGGACAGTCGTCCTTCGGTCGCCTCGATCAGGATTCCGCCGAGCGCGGGGTTTACACCACCGCTGGCAAGTGTGCGGGCGACCAGGGCGAGTTTGCCGGCCAGTTCGTTGTTCTTGACTGAGAACTTCAAATCCGAATACCTCGATTAAGTGTTCTGGTTCTGTGGAGTAAAGCGAAGAACCGTTGGAAAAGGCTCTGTAAAGCCGAATCTGCTGTGGGGAAACTGTGGGGAAACCGGGATTCTTTCAGTGGGCTCGGCGGCTGACTCATTCATTCGGGAAGTTCTCCCCGGGGCTGTGGATTTCGGCCCGGAGCATCTCGATCGAGGTGGTGATTTCCGCGTCCTGGCCGAGTGCCGCGTCGATTCGCTCGATCGAGTTGAGAACCGTGGTGTGATCCCGGTCGCCGTAGAGTCCGCCGATCTGGGGCAGGGAGAGGGAGGTCATTTCCCGGGTCAGGAAGATGGCGACATGCCTGGCGGTCGCCGTGTTGCGGTCGCGCCGGCGGGACTGGAGATTCTCGACGTCGGTACGGAAGTGCGATGCGACGGTGCTTCGGATCGATTCGGGCGTGACGGGGACGGCCGGGGCCGCTTCCGTGGCCGGAAAGACCTGGCTGATCAGCTCATATGTGATCGGGGCAGAAGCCAGCGAGGATTCGGCGATGGTTCTGGTCAGGGCACCGCGCAGTTGCCGAAGGTTGGTCTGGACCCGTCGGGCCAGGAGAGTGAGGGCGTCCTGGTCGGTGACTTCGAGTCCGGCTTCGGTGACCAGGTGGCGGAGAACCGTCAGGCGGGTAGCGAGGTTCGGAGCCTCGAGGGGAACGGTCAGTCCCCATTCGAAGCGATCTCCTAGCCGGTCGGCGAGAGTCGAGATCTCCGAGGGAGAACGATCGGCGGAAATGACTATCTGGCTTCCGGCGTCGTAGAGGGCGTTAAAAGTGTGGAAGAACTCTTCCTCGGTGTGGTGCTTGCCGGCGATGAACTGGATGTCGTCGATCAGGAGAACGTCCAGGTTCCGGTATCGGCGCTTGAATTCGTCTGTTCCCTGCTCCCTGAGTGCTGTCACGAACTCGGCGGTGAACGACTCGGCGTTCGTATAGAGGACGTTGAGCTCGGGAACGTGGAGCGCAAGGTAGTTGGCGATCGCACCCAGTAGGTGTGTCTTTCCGAGGCCGGGAGGACCATGGAGGAAGAGGGGGTTGTAGGCCTCGGACGGAGCTTCGGAGACGGCCAGGGCGGCCGCGTGGGCGAGATGGTTGCCGGGGCCGATTACAAAGCGGTCGAAGTCGTGGGTGGGGTTGGGACCGACCGGCTCGGTAGGAGCCTGGACCCGCTCGGTTTCGGGCGGAGCCTCGAAGCTGATCGAGGTCAGGTGGGAGTCACTGCGAACGAGGACCTCCTGGAGGACCTCGATGTAGCGTCGCTCCACCCAGGTCCGGATCGGGTCGGCGGCACTGAGGTAAAGGGTCGTTCCGCGAACCGCGGCCGGGCGGATCGGTTCGATCCACATCTTCCAGGCGGCGTCGAAGAGCCGGGCCCGGATCGCCGGCTGGAGGCTTTCCCACTCCTTTGCGGCACGAGCGGAACCGGGAAGCCTGTTTTGGCTTCCTGCCTTGGTTCTAGCCGTGTTTGTGACCGGAGATTCCATCTTTGGAAAGGAGGTTTGCCGACTCTCCGGTGATCGGATGAGCCGGGTTTGCCACCCCGCTTTCCGACCATAGCGGCGGGCCGGGCAGGGACGTCCCGCGGCCCCGCAAATCGCGCAGAAAATTTCTCGGGGCAGGCGAGGAGATGGCAAGCCCGGCTGCCGGGTTGAAGGTCAGGACCCGCCGGGAGCGGAATCTCCTTATACTGCTCGGCTCCAATGAAGCGTACGTACCAGCCAAAGAAGCGCAAGCGCGCAAAGACCCACGGCTTCCGAGCCCGCATGAGCACCAAGGGTGGACGCGAGGTCATCAGCCGTCGTCGTCGCAAGGGCCGTAAGCGGCTCGCCGTCTGACCATGTCCACTAACGGCGCCGGTTCACCCAGGCGCCGCAGACTCTCCCGCAGCGGGGACTTCAAACGGGCATACAGAGAGGGTGCTTCAAAGGCGACCCGTTATCTCGTGCTTTACAGGTTCGATCGATCCGGCGATGACCAGTCCGAGATCCGGCTGGGAGTTTCCGTTTCCCGGAAGCTTGGCGACGCCGTGACCAGAAACCGGGTCAAGCGGGTGCTGAAAGAGGCCTTCTGGGGCCAGGTCGACGCTTCGACTGCGGAGCAGGACTTTGTCCTGGTGGCCCGCCCCGGCGTAGGAGAAGTGATTGAGAAGGACGGACTTGCCGGAGCCGAGGCCTGCGTCAAGGAAGTACTGGCTCTCGGGGACGAAGGCAAGCGTTCCACGTGAAACGCATTGTTCTCGCCCCGGTTCGTGCCTACAGGCGCTGGATTTCCCCTCTACTGCCCCGTCGGTGTAAGTACGAGCCCACCTGTTCGGTCTACGCGATCGAGGCGGTAGAACGCTTCGGCGTCATACGGGGTACAGTTCTCGCCTGCTGGCGCATCCTGCGCTGCAATCCCTTCAGTCACGGTGGCTTCGATCCCGTGCGGGATGAATTCACTTTGAAGGTCGGTCCGATGGATCCGGCCGTTTACCACGGAGAAAAAGAAGAGCGTTGATGCCGGTCGCGAACATCCTTCAGCCACTCATTGATGTGGCAAACGGGGTTCTGTCGTTCTTCCACGACGATGTCGGCGTCAGCTGGGGCATGGCGATCATCCTTCTGACCGTCTGCACCCGCGCCCTCCTCATCCCCCTCACTTACCGCCAGTTGAAGAGCATGCGCGCTCTGCAGGCCTTCCAGCCGCAGATGAAGGAGCTGCAGGAGAAGTACAAGAACGACCGTCAGCGCCTCTCGCAGGAGATGATGAAGTTCTACCAGGAGAACAAGATCAATCCGCTTGCCTCCTGTATCCCGCTTCTGGCCCAGTTGCCGGTCTTCATCACGCTTTTCCAGGCTCTGCGCGGTCCCCTCAGGGACGACATCTGTGGCCAGACCGCGGTCGCCTGCAGTCAGCTCACCCAGGCCCAGATCGACGCCAATCCCGCTATTCATGCGCTTTACCCCTTCGGCGAGTCCTTCCTCTTCATCCCCGATCTGACCGACAAGGCCACCGGTGGCGTCCTGATCGCCCTGCTGATCCTCTACGTCGGAACCCAGCTCATCTCGGGCCTTATCTCGATGACCACGGGCGATCGCAACCAGCGCATGCTGATGCTGGCGCTCCCGTTCATCTTCGTTCCCTTCATCATCTCCTTCCCGGCCGGCCTGATCCTTTACTGGATCACGACCAACGTCTGGACGATCGGTCAGACCTACGTGATCAACCGGGTCATCCCGCCGCCGGTGATGGCAACTCCCGAAGGTGCGGTGGCCGCCGCTTCCACCAAGGCTCCTCCCCCGCCTCCGAAGAAGAAGAAGCGCAAGCGCTGAGCGCCTGCCCTGACTAGACTCCGGGCAATGGAAGCGAGTGAGTGGCCGGCCGACCCGGCAGAACGAGTCAGACTTCTGGTCGAGCGGGTTCTCGACGAGCTCGACCTCGACGGTGAGGTCGAAATCGACGAGACCGAAGACGTCATCACGGCGACCGTTGAGGGTGATGAGGACTACGGCTTGCTGATCGGCCGTCGCGGCCAGACCATCGACGCTCTCCAGCTTTTGGCTTTCCAGGCGGCATTCCGGGGCATCCGGGAGCGCAAGCGGGTGGTGGTTGACGCCGCTGGCTATCGGGCCCGCCGCGAGGAAGTGATTTCCGAGCGGGCCGACCGGGCTGCCGAAAAGGCGATTGCCTCCGGCTCCGAGGTAGAACTCGATCCGATGAGCGCCAGGGAGCGCCGGATCGTCCATGAGCACCTCAAGGCCAGGCCCGAGGTCGAGACTTTCAGCTCCGGCGATGAACCGCATCGACGGGTTGTGGTCGCTCCCCTGATCTCCGAGTGAAGCCGGCCGGGTGACTTCGGACTCACCCGAATCACCGGCACCGGAACCCGGGCATTCATCCGAAGAGCCGACCGCGCCCTGGCGGGATCCGGCTGAAATCAAGCGGCTCGACCCGATGCTCGAAATGCTCGAGTCAAGCCACGTCTCGCTGAGTTCGGTCACCGATCTCGAGGAAGCCCGTCGCGTTCACGTGGCCGACAGCCTCTCGGGTCTCGTCTGTCCGGAGGTCCGTCAGGCCCGTAACGCCCTGGACCTCGGCTCTGGCGGCGGCTTCCCCGGCGTTCCCCTGGCCGTCTTATTGCCAGGCTGCAGGTTCACCCTGATCGACTCCGTGGGCCGCAAGGTCGAGTTCCTGGGCGAGGTGATTTCGGCTCTGGGACTGGAAAACGCCCAGGCAGTCAAGGCCCGCTCGGAGGATCTTGCCGCCGGAGAGGGACGCGAAGTATTCGACCTGGTCACGGCCCGCGCGGTCGCTCCCCTTTCGGTCCTGGCCGAGCTGGCTTCGCCGCTTCTCGGCGAGGGCGGCCATCTCGTTGCGTGGAAGGGCGACCCCGAGCCGGATTCCGAGGCCACGATCGCCGGCAATCAGGGGCGACTGGCGATGAAGGTTCTGCGGCAGGAAACGGTGGTTCCCTACCAGGGCTCACGTGAGCGCCGTCTTTACGTGCTCGTCAAGACAGGGCCAACCCCGGACGGCCTCCCCAGGCGTCCGGGCATGGCCAGAAAGCGGCCGATCGGCGGCAAATGAGCCACCTCGCGGTCAGATCCGGCAAACAAATAAGCTGGCCTCTGTATGTTGAGTTCTTCGTCCACGTGTGAATTCCTCCCTCGACCGGGAGCCGGCAACCGCGGGGTGCCGTCTTGATCTACGCGGTCGCCAACCAGAAGGGCGGAGTGGGGAAGACCACGACCGCGGTCAACCTGGGGGCGGCTTTCGCCCAGTTGGGCAAGAAGGTCCTCGTGGTGGACCTCGACCAGCAGTGCAATGCCACCGTTGCCTTCGGACTCGAGAAGAAGGATTCTCCAACCACCTACGAGGTGCTCAGTGGTGAAGTCACCCTCTCCGAGGCGGCAAAACCGGCCGGTCCCGACAACGTCTGGATGGTGCCGGCCAGCCGGGATCTCGCCGGCGCCGTTGTCGAGTTGCCCCGGCTGGAGGAACCGAATTTCAGGTTGCGCGAGCAACTGGGATCGGTCGACGAGGACTTCGACGTGGTTTTCATCGACTGTCCGCCCGCTCTCGGCCCGATCACCGTCAACGCGCTGGTCGCCTCCGACCGGGTAATCGTTCCGGTCCAGGCCGAATACCTGGCGCTCGAGGGCCTGGTCGAGTTCCTTGACACGCTCTCAACCGTCCGGCGGGAGATGAACCCGACCCTGGAACTTGGCGGCGTCCTCGTCACCATGCATGATGAAAGGACGAGATTGGCCCAGGATGTCGAACGTGAGCTTCGCGATCACTTCTCCGAGACGGTGTTCCGGACGGTGATACCGAGGACCGTGCGCGTTGCGGAGGCCCCCAGCTATGGCATACCGGTGACCGACTATTCCCCTTCATCAAGGGGTTCCGAGGCCTATCTCGCCCTGGCCGAAGAGGTGGTGGCACGTGGCTGAGCGCCGTGGAATGGGCCGCGGCCTGGGAGCGATTCTGCCCGAGAGTGCCACCGGTCCCGACATGCGGGAACTGCCGGTGAAATCGATCGACCGGAACCCCGGACAGCCTCGCACCAATTTCTCCGAGGAAGCACTCGAGTCCCTCGCCGAATCGATCCGGGCAAGCGGAGTGGTCCAACCACTTATCGTCAGGCCGGCCGGCCGCGGCAAGTACGAGATCATCGCCGGCGAGCGTCGCTGGCGAGCCGCACAGATGGCAGGGGTCGAAAAGGTTCCCGTCGTCATCCGCGACTCCGACGAAGCCGACCGGCTCGAGGTCGCGCTTATCGAGAACATGGTCCGGGAGAACCTGAACCCGGTGGAAGAAGCGAAGGCCTGCGCCGCCCTGGTCGAGGACCTCGGCCTCAGCAAGGAAGAACTGGGCAAGCGGGTCGGCCGCAGCCGGCCGCAGATCTCCAATCTGATCCGCCTTCTCGACCTGCCCGACGACGTCCTCGACATGCTCGAGCAGGGAGAACTCACCGAAGGCCACGGCCGGGCAATCCTCCAGGTGCCGGACCATGCCGACCGCCGCAAACTCGCCAAACAGGCGAAGAAGGAAGGCTGGTCGGTAAGGCAGACCGAGTCGGGAGCGCGGGCCCTGGCGACGGCGCCGAAGAAGGGGGGACGCAAGCGATCCCTCTCCGCCGAGGAAGAGGAAGCGCTCGCCGGCGCCACCGAGCGGCTCGAAACCGGTCTCGATCACCCGGTGAAGATCAGGCCGAAGGGCAAGGGTCTGGTCGTGGAGATCGAACTCGACGACCTGGCCCAGGCGATCGAGATCGCCGATCGCCTCGGCTGACCGGGGGACGGACAGGCCCTGCCTGACCGGCCGCGTTTCACCTCACGACGCGGGGACCCGGCCACAAGTAGAATCCTCGGTCCCTCGAGGGCGATTAGCTCAGTTGGTT
>JAGQUR010000018.1:0-42109 GCA_020438395.1 Solirubrobacterales bacterium
CAGAGTTTCTTGAGAAGGTCGCCGGTGACGAGCGCATCGGGAGCAAGAAGGCCGCGGCCGACGCCGTCGACGCCGTTCTGGACGCGATCACCGACACCCTGACCGCGGGTGGCGAGGTCAACTTCACCGGCTTCGGCAAGTTCCACGTCGCCGAGCGCAGCGCCCGCCAGGGCGTGAACCCCCGTACCGGTGAGCGCATCACCATCGCCGGTGGCAAGGTTCCGCGCTTCTCGGCCGGATCCGCTCTGAAGAAGCAGGTCAAGGGCTGAGCCTCTTCATTGATCGGGCTGCGGTGCTCGCAGAAGAGCGCCGCAGCCAGATCTGCCTCGGCCTGGATCCCGATCCGGCCGGGCTCGGTGACTCGATCACCGATTGGGTCGACGGGTCCCCGGCCGAAGCCGCCGGGGCCGCCGTTTCCGCCCATTGCCGGAGGATCATCGATCTGGCCGGCCCCTCCTGCATTGCCGTCAAACCGCAGCTCGCCTGTTTCGAGCGACTGGGCTGGCCAGGCTGGAGGGCGCTTGAAGAAGTCTGCGAGGCGGCCCGGGAAGCGGGGCTGCTGGTCGTCGCCGACGGCAAGCGCGGCGACGTTCCGGTTTCGGCAAAGGCCTACGGGCAGGCCATGGTCGGGGTTACGGACTCACCCTTCGGCCCGGTCGATGGTCTCGGCGCCGACGCGTTCACCGCGAACCCCCTGCTGGGGGAAGACGCATTGGAGCCGATGGTTGCCGCGGCGGAAGCGGCGGGTGCCGGTGTCTTCTCCCTGGTCCGGACCAGCAACCCCGGCGCGGCAGACGTCGAGGATCTTCCCACTCAGGATGGACCGGTCCATGAACAACTGGCGCGCATGGTCGACCGCTTCGGTGATCGCCTCGGTGGGAGGGAAAGCAGACTTTCCGGCATGGGAGCGGTGGTCGGGGCGACCGCGCCCGAGCACATCGCACGCCTGCGCGAACTCATGCCGCGGGCGATGTTCCTGATCCCGGGGGTCGGGGCCCAGGGCGGGCGCCCGGAAGATCTCGGCGCAGCTTTCGTCGCCGGCAGGGCAGGCGCGATGGTCGCCGCTTCGAGATCGATCGCCGGGGCCGATGACCCCGCCGCAGCAGCGGAAGAGCTGAGGGCGGCGGTCTGGGCCGTCTCCGGTTGAATCCGCCCGGATCGGACGGGTTCCTGCTTGCCGATCCGCGGTAGCGGTAACTTTTCGACCCCGGTCAGCCTTCCGGCATTCGCCGTACGGCCGCCCCTTCGGTCCAATGGAAGAAAAGAAGAAGAACTCCCAGATCGCCCGGCTCCTGGCCGCAATCGCGCTCGTCGGCGCGGTGCTCATCCTGATCGTGGTGATTTCAGGGAACTCGGGGAGCGATGACAAGGGCAATACGAAGAAGGCGAACCCGGCCAAACAGCAGGCCAAGAAGAAGCCGAAGACGACCGCCAAGACTTACGAAGTCAAGGAAGGGGACACCCTGACCACCATCGCGCACAAGACGGGGGTTTCCGTTCAGCGGATTGAAGCGTTGAACCCCGACCTTGATCCCCAGGCCCTCCAGGTGGGCCAGGAACTCAAGCTGCGTTGACGGGTCGGCCCCGGCTCGCACTCCTGCTCCTGCTCCTGGCCGTCTGGGGGGCAGGGACCGCCACGGCCACGGCCGCGTCGGCTCCCGAACGGGGTCCGAAGCTCGACGCCAAGGCCTGGATCGTGATCGACGCCCGGACCGGTCAGCCGCTGGCCGGCCACGCGGTGAACCGTCACCTGGGAATGGCTTCGACCACGAAGATGATGACCGCCTACCTGTCGGTCAGGAACCTTCCTTTCCGGAAAAGGGTCAAGGCCGGCAAATATGACCCGGATCCGGCCGAATCGCTGATGGGTCTGGAGCCGGGCCAGGTCGTTTCGGTCCGTGACCTGCTCTACGGACTGATGATGCTGAGCGGAAACGATGCGGCGGTCACCCTGGCCAAGGCCGTGTCCGGGAGCGAGAAGAAGTTCGTCAGGTTGATGAACCGGACCGCGAGGCAACTCGGTCTGGACGACACCCATTACGACAATCCGGTCGGTCTCGACGGTCCCAGCCATTACACGTCGGCAGCCGACCTGGCGAAACTCGGCCGGATCGTTATGGGCATGCCGAGGCTGAGGAAAATCGCCGGTTCGCGGAAGGCGAAGCTGACCAGTTATCGCCCGCCGGTCACCATAGAAACCACCGACAGCTTCCTGCGCGACAACGGGTGGGCCCGGGGAATCAAGACCGGCCACACGCTCGGCACCGGTTACACGCTGGCCTCGGACGGGCGCCGCAAGGCGACCGAGCTGATCGGCGCGGTCATCGGCACTCCGACCGAAGAGGCCCGGAACGACGAAACGGTCCGGCTGCTCGACTGGGGGTTCGACCAGTACACGAAGCGGGTTCCGGTCAAGGTGGACAAGCCGGTGGCCATGGTGCCGGTGCGCTACGAGGACCAGGACCTGCCCGTGAAATCGAGGCGGCGGGTCCGGATCGGAGTGCGGAAGGGGGAGTCCCTCACGGTCGTGACCGACCTGCCCGGAGAGGTGGAAGGACCGATCCCGGCCGGCCAGAGGATCGGCATGGCGACGGTACGGCTGAACGGCGAACCCTTCGCCAGGGTGCCGCTCTTTGCAGGCCGGGCGGTTGGGAAGCCGTCGCTGATCGACAGGTTGATGGGCAACCCGCTCTGGATTGCCGGCCTGCTTGTGCTCGTCCTCTTCGCAATACTTGCTGTGTTGCTTCTGGTGCGGTGGCGCCGGGAAAGGAACGCGAGGAAGAGGCTTCAGAAAGTGCTCAGGACGAGACAATGATCATCTCCGTGACCCTGAATGCGGCGATTGACCGCACCGTCGCGGTACCCAACTTGCGGCTTGGTCACAGGCATCGCTCGGTTGAGACGAGGACCGTGCCGGGCGGCAAGGGCATCAACGTCGCCAGGGCGCTCGGGCTGCTCGGACGGCCGGTGATCGCGACCGGACTGGTCGGGGGCGGCAACGGTGACCGGGTCCTCAAACAACTCGGTGAAGAGGGCCTGCTGACCGACTTCATCCGGATCGCCGAGGAGACAAGGTTCAACCTCGCCCTCGTCGACCCGACCACCGGCGAGCAGACCGAAGTCAACGAACGCGGCCCCCGGGTCAGCCCGGAGGAACTGGACGCCTTCATCGAGAGGCTCGACTACCTGGCCGGGGGAGCCAAGCTCTGTGTGCTGGCCGGGAGCCTGCCCCCGGGAATCGACGTCGAGTTCTATGCCCGCCTTGTCGAGGCACTGAAGCGGGTCGGAATGCCCGTACTGCTCGACTCCGAGGGAGAGGCCATGTCGGCCGGCATGAGGGCCGGTCCGGACATGATCACGCCCAACAAACTCGAGGCCGAGGAGCTTGTCGGCCACGAATTCGAGTCGCGGGCGGAGATGTTCGGGGTGCTCTCGGAACTGGTCGACATGGGTCCTGCCCAGGCGGCGATCACCCTGCCCGAAGGCTGCGTGGCGATCGTCGGCGAGGGTCCCGGACAGCGGATTCTCGAGGCGTTGATCGAGCCGCTCGAGCCGATTTCGACGGTCGGATCCGGCGATGCCTTCGTGGCCGGCTACATCGCCGCCCTCTACGACGGCGGCAGTCCGGAGGAATGCCTGGCTTACGGAGTTGCCTGCGGAGCCGAATCGACCCAGCATCTCGGCGCGGGCCGGATCGACCGGGGCCGGGCCGAGAGCCTGCTCGGCAACGTCGAGGTACGCCAGCTCCAGCTTCCGGCTGAAGTATGAATCTCGGACCGGGGGACAGCCGCCCGCGGGTTTTCCTGTACCGCGGTCGATCAACCGGTTGAACACCGCGATCTAGATTTGACCGTGCGATACGGGGCTTCTCCTCCCCGGTCATGTGGCAGTAATGGTGAGTTCAGGATTGGAAGCCGGGGCTCACTCCCTCCCTGTACGACCCTCGCTCCCAGGCAGAGCGGGGGTCGTACTCGTTTGAGTGGCCGCTCCGGAGCCGGCAACGGAAAACGCCGATGGGTGCAGAGGCGTAGTCTCTGGTCAAACGTCCGCAGGGGCGCGTAGTCTGCCCCTCTTCACCCTCAGAGCCCTGGAGGACCTAATTGGAAATTGAGATCGGCCGAGGCAAGAAAGGCCGACGCGCTTACGGATTCGACGATGTGGCCATCGTTCCTTCACGACGGACGCGGGATCCTGATGACATCGACATCAGCTGGACCCTCGGCCCGTACCGGTTCGACCTGCCCCTGGTCGCTTCCGCAATGGATGGCGTCGTCAGCCCGGAAACCGCGGTTCTCGTCCACAAGCTCGGTGGTCTCGGCGTGCTCAATCTCGAGGGCATCTGGACCCGCTTCGAAGACGCCGAGGACAAGCTCAAGCAGATTGCGAATTCGCCCAAGGACGAGGCGACCGCCCTCATGCAGGAGATCTACGAGACCCCGGTCAAGAAGGAACTGATCGCCCAGCGGGTGGCCGAGATCAAGGCCGAAGGGGCCGTGGTCTGTGGCTCGTTCACCCCGCAGTCGGTTCAGGAGAATTACGAGGCTGCGCTCGAAGCGGGACTCGACATTTTGGTCATCCAGGGCACCGTCATTTCGGCCGAGCACGTTTCGACCACGGTCGAGCCGCTGAACCTGAAGGAGTTCATCGCCGAGGTGCCGATCCCGACCGTGGTCGGCGGCTGTGCCTCCTACTCGACGGGGCTCCACCTGATGCGGACCGGCGCGGTAGGCGTTCTGGTCGGCGTCGGCCCGGGTGCTGCCTGCACCACTCGCGGCGTGCTCGGAATCGGCGTTCCCCAGGCGACCGCGATCGCCGACGTGGCAGCCGCCCGCTCCCAGCACATGCTCGAGACCGGTGAATACGTCAACGTGATCGGCGACGGCGGCATGCGCACCGGCGGTGACATCTCCAAGGCGATCGCCTGTGGCGCCGACGCCGTGATGATCGGCTCCCCGCTCGCCCGCGCCAAGGAAGCTCCCGGCCGCGGCTACCACTGGGGCATGGCGACATTCCATTCGTCACTGCCGCGCGGAACCCGTGTCACCACCGTCCAGGACGGCACCATGGAGGAGATCCTGCTTGGCCCGGCCCACGAGAACGACGGCACCTTCAACCTGATGGGTGCGCTTCGGACCTCGATGGCGACCACCGGTTACGAGGACATCCGCTCCTTCCAGCGGGCCGAGATGATGATCGCTCCGGCGCTGATGACCGAAGGCAAGAAGCTCCAGACCGAGCAGGCTGTCGGCATGGGCTCCAACGGACGCGCCGCCGTTTCGGCGGGCGTCGGGGTCGCTGACGACTGAGTGGCTGAACCCGGGTCCCTCGTCCGCCGATGACAGCCGCCACAACGGAGGAAGTGCTGGTCCTTGATTTCGGGGGCCAGTACTCCCAGCTCATCGCCCGCCGCATCCGCGAATGCGGCGTATTCGCCGAACTGCTTCCGGCCAGCACCACGACCGAGCAGATCGAGGAGCGCAACCCGAAGGCACTGGTTCTCTCGGGAGGGCCTGCCTCGGTCTATGACCCGGGCGCACCCGAGTTCCCGGACCGGCTGGTCGAGCTCGGCGTTCCGGTGCTGGGCATCTGTTACGGCATGCAGGCGATGGCCAAGGCCCTCGGCGGGAAGGTCGAGGGAGCGGAATCGGGCGAATTCGGCCGGACCGAGCTCACGGTCACCGGGGATGGCGGAATCCTGCTGGGCGGGCTGCCAGGCGAGCAGACCTGCTGGATGAGCCACCGGGACTCGGTTTTCGAGGCTCCGGAAGGGTTCATCCCGATCGCCTCGACCCCGGGCTCCCCGGTGGCCGCTCTGGAGTCGGAGGAAAAGAAGCTCTACGGGATCCAGTTCCATCCCGAGGTCGTTCACACGCCTTACGGGACCGAGGTCCTCAAGCGCTTCCTGCGCGAGGTCGCCGGTTGCGAAGAGCAGTGGAGCGCCGCTTCGGTCGTGACCGAACAGGTTGCGGCGATTCGCGAACAGGTCGGCGAGGGCAAGGCGATCTGCGGACTTTCCGGCGGCGTCGATTCGAGCGTCGCAGCGAAGCTCGTCCACGAAGCGATCGGGGATCGCCTCACCTGCGTTTTCGTCGATCACGGACTGATGCGCATGAACGAGGCCGAGCAGGTGGTCGAGGACTTCCAGCACTTCGGCATCCCTCTCGTCCACGTCGACGCCGAGGAACGGTTCCTGAGCAAGCTGGCCGGCGTGACCGACCCCGAGACCAAGCGCAAGATCATCGGCGAGGAGTTCATCCGTGTCTTCGAAGAGGAAGCCTCGAAAATCGAGGGAGCCGACTACCTGGTTCAGGGGACCCTTTATTCCGACGTGATCGAATCCGGCGGTTCAGACCACGCGGCGACGATCAAGTCCCACCACAACGTCGGCGGCCTGCCCGAGGACCTCCAGTTCGAACTGGTCGAACCCCTGCGGATGCTCTTCAAGGATGAGGTTCGGGCGGTCGGCACCGAACTGGAGTTGCCCGACCGGATGGTCTGGCGCCAGCCCTTCCCGGGTCCCGGGCTCGGCATCCGCATCGTCGGCGGCGAAGTCAACCGGGAACGGCTCGACATCCTGCGCCAGGCCGATCACATCCTCCACGAGGAGGTCGGCGGGGCCAACATGTACCGCGACCTCTGGCAGTTCTTCTGCGTGCTGCCGGTGATCCGCTCGGTCGGCGTCCAGGGTGACGGCCGCACCTACGCCTACCCGGTGGTGATCAGGGCGGTCACCTCCAAGGACGCGATGACCGCCGACTGGGCCCGAATCCCCTACGACGTCCTCGAGAAAGTCTCGAACCGGATCATCAACGAGGTATCCGGCGTCAACCGCGTGGCCTACGACATCACGTCGAAGCCGCCCGGCACCATTGAGTGGGAGTAGATAGAACTCTCCATCCAGGACGGACTTGCCATGAGGGCAATAGCTACGGGAATGACAACAATCGCTGTGCTTGTTTTCGGGAGTGGGGGCGCCCTGGCTTCGCGTGGGCAGATTCCGGACTACCTGCGGTTTCCCGCAGCCACCGTGAAACAGCTGAAGAAGGACCGGAGCGCCCGCGTCGCTGCCGGCAGCAACAGGCCGGTCTTCATCAAGGTCGGCGACTCGAACACGGCCACGCATCTGGCCCTGTACGGGCTGGGTTGTTACCGGTACAAGCCGAAGGGGCTTCGCAGTTCCCTGATCAAGGTGGTCAGGCGGTACAGGCGAACCAGCCTGGCGTCCGGACGGCTCGACGTTCCCGGCGCGAGCTGCCGGAACGGGAATCCGGACAACTCATTCAGCCGGATCTCCCTGGCTTCGCGGGGAGGGGCTTATTTCAGCTATGCCCTGGAGCCCGGCGAGACCTACGGACTCCCCTGCGCGGGATCGATCCTGGTCTGCGAGATCGAAGCAACCGGTCCCCGTTACGCCTTCATCCAGTTCGGAACCAACGAAGCTCTTCAGGCCCCGGAGGGGGATATGTCCGCCGGGCAGCTCGAGGAGATGCGGGCCCAGATCTCGGAAATCGTCCGGGCCTGCCGGTCATACCGGGTTACTCCGGTGATCCTTACTGCGCCGGTGGCCCTCGACGGAGGCAACTGGACGCCCGGTGTTCCGGGCCGCGTGGTCGCGATCAACCAGATGATCCGCCAGACGGCGAAGGCCAGTCGGGCGCCCCTGATCGATCTCTGGCTTGCCCAGTCGGAAGTGATCGGGCCCCGGTTCAACTACGGGCTGGACAAGGGCGGGATTCACCTCTCCTCGTCTCCGAATACCGACCCGTGGCGGGGCACGGTCAACCTGTCAATTCTCAATCGCCGCCGGTACGGAATGAACCTGCGCAGCTATCTGATCCTCTCGGCTCTGGAAAAGCTCGATTCGATCAAGCCACGCCGGGGCGGACGCCCTCAGCGGCACTCGGCGCAGTGACCGTGGAGGGTCACTTCGTGTGATTCGAGACTAAAGCCCTTGCGACGGATGTGATGGATGGCCTCTTCAAGGGCTTCGTCTTCGAAGGGCTCAACCTTGCCGCAGTCGTCGCAGACGATGTGGTGATGATGGTGCCCCGAGGGCTCGACTTTCTCGTAGCCGTGGGCCGAGGCGCCGAGGTCGACTTTCCGGACCAGGCCCAGATCCTCCAGCTGTTCGATCGCCCGGTAGACGGTGGCGCGGCCGACCCCGTCCAGTTCGGCATCAATCTCGAGAGCGGTTACGGCGCAATCCCGTTCCGCCAGCAGGTCGATCACCCGTCGCCGGGGGATGCTGCGACGCAGGCCGGCCTCGGCGATCCGTCGGGCCGAATATTCAGACCAGCTGGGTGACTGGCTCATCGGGAGTCTCCTTTCGGGTCGGGCGTACAAGTCTGGTTTTCGCCGCCGCCAGGAACGCGGCGCTCAGGTAGGCGAGAAGGATGCAGGCGACGATCGCGGCGCCGGCGGCGACCCGGCCGTGAAAAGACAGGTAGAGGCCGGCAACTCCGGAGAGAACGGCAATACCGGCGCTGAGCAGGATCATCGGTTTCATCCGGTCGGTCAGCAGCCGGGCGGCTGCGGCCGGACCGACCAGGATTGCCGCCACGAGCAGGTTTCCGAGGCCCTGAACCCCGACCAGCACAGTCACCGCGACGAGGATGAGCAGCAGGCCCTGGATCAGGCCCGGCGAAGGACCGCCCGCGCGGCCGGCGTCACCGTCGAACCCGACGGCCAGCAACCGGTCGTGCCCGAACCAGAGAGCGGCCAGGACCGTGGCGCCGAGCAGGGCGGTCACGAGGAGTTGCCCCTCGGTGATTCCGAGCGGATCGCCGAAGAGGAGGGCCTGAATGCCCGGGGGACTGTCGGGCGAAAGCGCCAGCAGCACCCCGAGCCCGAAGAGCGAGGTGACCACGACGGCGATCGCCGTGTCGGCCGCGTCGGCGGAGAGCCGGCCGACGACCGCGATCAGCAGTCCGGCGATGATGATGCCGGTGGCGCCGCCGAGCATGAGCGGCAGCCCCAGCAGGGCGGCTCCGACCAGGCCGGGAAACATGCCGTGAGCGAGCGATTCGGCGCTGTAGGAGATGCGGTAGAGGACCACCCAGCAGCCGATCGCGCCGCTGGTCACGCCGAGCAGGGCGATCTCGATCAGGGCGCGAACCGTGAACCCGTGGGTGAGGGGGTCGACCAGCCAGTCGATCATTGCCCTGCTCCTTCGTGGCCCTCATCGTGATGGTGATGGTGCGCGGGGAGCACACCGAGCTCGGGCTGGCCGGGGATCTCAACGATGTGGCCGCCGTAGGTGGCTTCCAGCACCGGCTTGCTGATCGCGACCGCCGGGTCTCCGAAGGAGATCTGTTCGCCGTTCAGGCAGAGCACCAGGTCCCAGCGTTCGGCCTGCTCGACCTCATGCGTGGCGATCATGACCGTGCGGCCTTTGACAGCGAGACTGTCGATCAGCTCTTCGAGCCGCTGTTCATTGGTCGTATCCAGGCCCGTGAAGGGCTCGTCCATCAGCAGCAGTTCGGCGTCGGCGGTGAGCGCGCGGGCGATCAGGACGCGCTGGCGCTGGCCGCCGGAAAGATCTCCGAAGGTGCTGTCGGCGAGTTCGGCCAGACCCACCTCGGCCAGTGCCTCCCGGGCCCGACGCCTTTCTGCCCGGCCCGGACGCTTCCACCAGGGCAGCCTCGCCAGCGAACCCATGGTGGCCACGTCAAGCGCGGAGACGGGGTAATCGAGCCGGGACCGGTCGGTCTGGGCCACCGTGGCGGTGGTGGCATTGACCTCCAGATGGCCGGAAAGCGGCTCGATCTCGCCCGTCAGGGCCCGGAAGAGGGTGGTCTTGCCACCGCCATTTGGGCCGAGGATCCCGACCCGCGAGCCCGTCGGAACCTGGAATTCCAGCCCGCGCAGAACCGCCCTGCCGGCGTAGCCGAGGGACATGTGGGCTGCTGCGATCGCCGGCTCAGCCATCCTGGCCTCCGAAACAGGTCACCTTCCCGCCGGACATCCCGGCCACGACCGCGTTCACATTGGACTTCATCGACCCGAGCCAGGTCTCGCCGTCGGACCCGGCCGGACCGAGGGTGTCGCCGTAGAGCGAGTACTCGGTGGTCGCCCCGGTGTCCTTCGCCAGGGCCTCGGAGAGGGCGGGGGAGACCGACTCCTCGGGGAAGATGGCCTTCACGTTCTCGCGGCGGATCGTCGCTTCCAGATCCGCGAGGTCGCCGGCCGAAGGCTGTGCCTCGGTGGTCAGGGCGGGGATCACGGTCCCGACCGTCTCGATCCCGAAGCGGTTCGTGAAATAGGCGAAGGCGTCGTGATCGGTGACGATCTTC
This sequence comes from Solirubrobacterales bacterium, assembly GCA_020438395.1. Lineage (GTDB taxonomy): Bacteria > Actinomycetota > Thermoleophilia > Solirubrobacterales > 70-9 > 67-14. The sequence continues at coordinate 10,293 of JAGQUR010000018.1, forward strand.
CGGTCGCCAGCCGGGACCCGACGGACGCAGGACTTCGTCTGCCGGGTCAGGTTCCGGATCTGGTTGTCGAAGCGGCGCAGACGACCCTGGTAATAGGCGGAAGCGGCGGGATTCGCATCGGAGAGAGTCGATTCGATTCTGGCCGCTGCGAAGCGGACGTTGACGGGGTCCTGCCACCAGTGGGGGTCGAACTCTTCGCCCCCGGCTTCGTGGCCCTCGTCTTCGTGAGCTTCGCCTTCGTGGTCGTGTTCCTCTTCGCCAAAGAGCCGGACCGGCAGGTGGGTGCTCAGATCGACCACTTCGGCATCGGAGCCGCTGTCCTTGATCAGGTCTTCGGTCCAGTCGTCGAGGTGACCACCACTGCGGAAGATGATGTCGGCATCGGCCACGGCCTGGACATCGGAGGGCCGGGGCTCGTACTCATGCGGATCGGTGTTGGGTTTGAGAATGGTGGAGAGGTCGACTTGGTCGCCGCCGATCTCGGCCACGAAATCGCCGACCTGGGTGGTGGTCGCGACCACCTTCGGTCCGTCCCCACCGGAGCTCTGGCTGCCGCAGCCCGCTCCGAAGCCGGCCAGGGCGAGCAACGCTGCCGCGACCGCAGCGGCCCGCCACATTCCCCTTCGGGAAATTGTCCGGGCGCCGAGGGCAAGGGCGAATGCGGCCCCGCTGGTCACGGCGATCGTCGCGCCGGGAGGAGCGTTGGTCTGGACGGAAAGCCAGAGCCCGAAAACTCCTTCAGCTGCGACCAGGAGGGTCGCGGCGGTCAGGAGGGTGGAGAGCCGCGCCGTGAATAGCCGGGCGGTGGCTGCCGGCACGACGATCAGGGTGGAAACCAGGAGAGCACCCACCGCACTCAGGGTGGCCACCACGGTCGCTGCGACCACGGTCAAGAGGGCAGCGTCGAACAGGGCCGAGTCCGAGCGGAGCGCTCTCGAGGCGCCTTCGTCGAATCCCCTGGCGAGCCAGTGCTGGCCGACGAAGAACGAGGCGACCACCGCCAGTCCGGCGACGACGGCCGCCAGCCAGAGGTCTCCCGAACCGATCGCCAGCAGCGAGCCGAACAGCAGGGTATCCACGTTGGCCCCCGAGTTGAAGACGTCACTTGCGAGGATCACGCCGCCGGCCAGACATGCAGCCAGGGCCAGCGCAGTGACGCTGTCGGCGCCGGTCCGGCGGGACCGGGCAATCGCCACGGTGAGCAGGGTGAACAGGGCGGCGGCTCCGAATGCGCCGAGCGCCGCCGCGAAACCGAGCCCGTCGGCAAGGACCAGTCCGGGGAAGGTCGCGGTGCCGACCGCATGCGAATGAAACGCGAGGCCGCGCAGCACGACCCACGAGCCGATCAGGCCACAGGGGATGGCGAGAAGGAGGATTTCGGCCAGGCCCCGCTGGAAAAAGGGGAGTGAGAACGCTTCGAACAATTCGGCTCCGGATCGGGTAACTGAAGAATGCAGAGAATGAGATTCGTTCTCATTACTACCGGAGCATACAGAATTACTGAGAACAAGTCTCAATAAGGCGGACCAAGCCCTCGGCGGGGCGGAGCCAGGGCCGGATTCCGGCGCCGCTCAGCCGGCGGGGAGGCGGATCAGCTGTAGCGGTCCCAGGCCTTGAGGGAAGGAGTGGGATTGAGGAAGGTGCCGCCCTGGTACCAGCCGGGGCCGGACCAGATCTCGAAATGGAGGTGACAGGCGGTGCTTGAACCAGTGGTGCCGACCCGGCCGATCAACTGGCCGGTCTTCACCCTGGTGCCGACCTTCAGCGGCGAGCGGGCCGGCATATGCATGTAGGCGTGGCTCTTGCCGCCGGTGCCGGTCGTGTTGATCACGATGTAGTTGCCGGCCCCACCCGCCTGGTAGTCGTTGTAGTAGACGACGCCGGCCCGGGCAGCCCGGAGCGGGGTGCCGCACTTGGCCATGACGTCCTGGCCCTGATGGGTGTGTCCCGACCTGGCGGCGCCGATGCCGTCCCCGTAGGTGTGGGGGCCGCGCACCGGGAACATGAATCCGTACATGCGGAATCCGAAGGGATCGGCGGCATTCCCGCGACGGGTCTTGGCGGCCCGGGCGGCCTTCAGGCGCTGGCGCTTCAACCGGGTCGAGAGTGAGGCCGCGGTGCCGTCTGCGCTCCGGACCACGAAGCGGTAGGCGCCATTGGGGGCGGTTCGGCGCTTGGCGACGAGGCCGCTCCAGCCGACCTTCTGGGTCGATCCGGTGACGACGTTGTTGAGGAACCGGCTGCTGATCACGTCACCGCTCGAGTTCACGATGTCCACCCGCAGGTTGACCCTGGGCGTGGAACCGTTGACCACGAAATTGAGTACCGGCCTGCGGAGGCCGTACTGGTAAGCCTTGCGGGGAGCGGTGCTGGCGTCGGTGAGGGTGAGCTTCCCGGTCCGGGAGAACGCCTTGTCGCCCACGGTCAGGACCTGGCTCGAGGGATCGGAAACAGAGTTCGTGTTGGAGACGACCCGGACCCGGCCGGAGGTCGCGCCTTTGGGCACCGTCGCCTCGACCCTGGTCCGCGTGGTCAGGTCCGGCTTCACCCGGATGTTCGTCTTTCCGCCGCGGAAGGCGACGTATGCGACCGAATCCATGTTTGACCCGGTGATCTGTACCGAGCCACCGATCGCGACTTCGCGCACCTTCGTGCAGCCGGTCAGGCAGATCACGTCGGAGATCTTCGGGGTCTCGGGAATGACCAGTCCGCCGCCTGTGCCGATCGCGCCGCTGGCCGTGCCCGAGCCGATCACGGCCGGAACCAGGCAGGCGAGGACCGCCGCAAAGGCGGTAAGTGAGAGGGGCTTTGATCGTCTCGTCTTCAACTCTTTCCAGATGCCTGCGGAGTTAGCTGGCGGGCTCGCGCTGAAAGAGTTGCGCTACGGAGCAACGACTGCCTCCGATTCGCCCCTTGGGGAAAGGCTTCCCCGTTGGTTCCTCCGCCCCTTCCCCGTAAGGAAAGGGTTCGGCTTTTTGACGCGCGTCAGTATAAGCGGATCGAAAGATGTTCGTGCGGCCGCCGGTGAAGACCGGATCACTTGCAGATGACAGCGGTCCGACTGCAGATGTTGGCGGCGTTCCGTATGATGCCGTGTCCGCGTGCGGGTGGCGTAACGCCGCCCCGCGCCCTTTTGCCATGAAGACTCACGTAGCCACCCCCGCCAATCGCCAGAGAGACTGGTATGTCGTCGACGCCGAAGGTCAGACCCTCGGCCGCCTCGCGACCCAGCTCGCAGACACGCTGCGCGGCAAGCGCAAGCCCGACTACACGCCGCATATCGATACCGGCGACTTCGTGGTCGTGATCAACGCCGAGAAGGTCAAGGTCACTGGCGACAAGCTGAACCAGAAGACCTACTGGCGGCACAGTGGCTACCCGGGCGGCATCAAGTCCCGCACCCTCGCCGAGATGCTTGAGAAGCAGCCGGAAGAGGTGATCCGCAAGGCGGTCAAGGGAATGATGCCCCGCAACAAGCTCTCCCGGCAGCAGCTGCTGAAGCTGAAGGTTCACGCCGGTCCCGAGCATCCCCATCAGGCCCAGCAGCCGAAGCCCTTGGAAATCCAGAACTAGAGCCGACGAACTTGAGCGAAGAAGAGAACACCGAAGACGTGACCCCCGAAGAGACCCCGGAAGCTGCCGCGGAGGAGACCCCGGCAGTCGAGGAAGTGGTCGAAGAGACCGCTGAGGTCGAGGTCGAAGAAACCGCCGAGGTTGAAGAGGTGGTCGAGGGTGAAGTCGAGGGTGCCGAAGCCGAAGGTGAGGTGGACGTCGAAGAGGCAGCCACCGAAGCCGCCGAGGAAGTCGTCGCCGAACAGGAGCAGAAGCCGAAGTCGGACCTGCCTCCGGGCGCCGATCTCGAGCCGCTTGCCGAGCCCGAGGTCGAGGTTGAGCTGAGCGCCGAAGAACGCGCCGCCCGCGAGGCCGACGAAGAGGAGCGCGCTGCCCGCGAAGCCGCCGAGGCCGAAGACGAGGAAGCCCCGGTCGCCAGGCCGGCCCCCGTCTCGCTGGCCAAGGATGACCGGTTCATCGCTACAGGCAAGCGCAAGCGCTCGGTCGCCCGCGTGATCATCCTTCCGGGTGACGGCCAGATCAGCATCAACGACCGCGAGATCGAGGAGTATTTCCCGCGGGCCCGTCACCGCACCGTCGTCAACTCGCCGCTGGTCGCGACCGGCTACGAGTCGAACGTCAACATCAAGATCCGGGTCCACGGCGGAGGCATCTCCGGCCAGGCCGGAGCGGTCCGTCACGGGATCGCCAGGGCGCTGACCGAGGTCGATCCCGAGCTGCGCCCCGAACTGAAGCGCCGCGGTTTCCTGACCCGGGACGCACGGGCCAAGGAACGTCGCAAGGCCGGTCTGAAGAAGGCCCGCAAGCGGCCGCAGTTCTCGAAGCGCTAGGTCCGGAAGAGCAGGCGTGTCGTCTCCGACCCGCACTCTCTTCGGCACCGACGGAGTACGCGGCCGTGCAGGCGAGGAGCTGACAGCGGAGCTGGCCCTCGCGATCGGCCGGGCAGGCACCGAGTCGCTGCGACGCACCAGGGGAGTCAAGCGGCCGCGGGCGCTGATCATCCGCGATACCCGCGAATCGGGACCGATGCTCGAGGCGGCACTGGCCGCCGGAATCGCAGAGGCAGGCGGAGACGTCTATCTGGCCGGGATTCTCCCGACTCCGGCCGCCGCCCTCGTTTCGCGGCACTACGGATTTGATTTCGCGGCGGTCGTCTCGGCTTCTCACAACCCCTTTCAGGACAACGGCATCAAGCTCTTCGGCGGCGACGGTGGGAAGCTCGATGACGAGACCGAGGCCGGCATTGAAGCCCTGATCCACGAGCCGCCGGCGCCGGCGGAGGAGCCCGGCCGGATCCATGAGCTGAACGGGGCCGAGCAGGACTACCTCCGGTCCCTGGAGAGCCACTTCCGGCTGGATCTCAAGGGCCTCAGGGTCACGCTTGATTGCGCCAATGGTGCCACCTACCGGGTGGCCGGCGAGATCTTCACCCGGCTCGGCGCGGAGGTCGACCTTCTCGCAGTGGAGCCCGACGGCCGAAACATCAACGAGGGATGTGGCTCCACCGACCTCGGGCTCCTTGCCGAGAGAGTCGCCTCCTCCGACGCACAGATCGGTTTCGCCTTCGACGGCGACGGAGACCGGGTTCTGGCGGTGGACGGGTCGGGAAGGACGATCGACGGCGACGAGATCATCAGCCTGATCGCTGCGGCGCGTTTCGCGGCAGGTGGCCTCGGCGGCGGAGTGGCGGTTACGGTGATGAGCAACTACGGCTTCCACAAGGCGATGAAGGAGGCCGGGGTGGAAGTCGAGGTCACCAGCGTCGGTGACCGGTACGTCCTGGAGGCCCTGCGGGAGAAAGGCTGGACGCTGGGCGGCGAGCAATCCGGCCACATCATCTCCACCGACTACGCCCCGACCGGAGACGGAATAGCCGCCGCCCTGATGCTGCTCGCAGCTCTCGACGGGCGGGACCTGGCCGGGGCTCTGGTGATGGAGAAGCTTCCCCAGGTCCTGGTCAATGTGGAAGTGGCCGACCGCGAGGCGATCGCCGGTGCCGGATCGGTCTGGGCCGAGGTTGACCGCCTCAACTCGGAGCTCGAGGGGCAGGGACGGGTCCTGCTCCGGCCCTCAGGTACCGAACCGCTGGTCAGGGTCATGGCCGAGGCGCCGAGCCAGGAACGCGCGCAGGAGATCTGCGATTCACTCGCAGGCCTGGTCCGCAGCGAACTCGGCTGAGCGGCCCGGTTCGGCGTCCTTGAGCGGCCCGGGCCGGCGTCCGGTGGCCGGGCGATATTTCGCTCTGTGATGCCCGTCGCATGCCTGGTCGCCCGGCCCAAGTAGCCTGTAGCGCTCATGTGCGGAATCATCGGATACGTCGGCAACCGTCCTGCCGAGGAAATTCTCGTGGCCGGGCTGCAGAAGCTCGAGTACCGCGGGTACGACTCTGCCGGGCTCGCGATTCTCGATCCCGAAAACGGCGTCAGCAAGGTCCGGGCGGTCGGGAATCTCGACGGCCTTCGCGGTGCCCTGGAAGAAACCGATCTTTCGGCGACCAGGGAACCGGACGCTGACGGCCACTTCACCGGCATCGCCCACACCCGCTGGGCCACGCATGGCCGGGTCACCGAGGCAAATGCCCACCCGCATGCCGACGAGTCGGGCAAGGTCCAGATCGTCCTCAACGGCATCGTCGAGAACTACGTCCGACTGAAGGGCCGTCTCCAGGATGAAGGAGTCAGCTTCACTTCCGAAACCGATGCCGAGGTGGTCGCCCACCTGATTCACCGCTACTACGAGGGTGACCTCACGGAAGCGGTACGGAAGGCATACGCGGACCTCCGCGGCCACTACTCGATCGTCGCCATGCACTCCGATTCTCCGGGAGTCCTGGTCGGCGCCCGCAAGGAAACCCCGCTGATCGTCGGCGTGGGGGATAACGAGAACTTCATCGCCTCCGCGATCCCGGCCTTTCTCAGTGAAACCCGGCTCGCCCTGACCATCGACGACGGGGAGATCGTGACGATCACCGCCGACGGGGTGACCGTGACCAAGGCCGACGGCGAGCCGGTCGAGCGCGAATCCGAAGAAGTCAGCTGGGACGAGGAAACGGCCGAGAAGGCCGGGTACGACACCTTCATGATGAAGGAGATCCACGAGCAGCCGGAGGCGATCGCCGAGACCATCCTCGATCGCCTGACCGAGGACGAGAGCGTCGACCTGTCCGACATCGGCTTCGGTGACGACGTCTTCCGCAAGGCGTCCCGGATAGTGATCGTGGCCTGCGGCACCAGCTACCACGCAGGTCTGGTCGGCCGCTACGCAATCGAACGCTGGGCCAGGGTCCCGGTCGAGATGGACATTGCCTCCGAGTACCGTTACCGCGACCCGGTAATCGGCGAAAACGACCTGGTCATCGGCATCACCCAGTCCGGCGAGACGGCCGACACGCTCGCCGCAATGCGTCTGGCCCGCGACCGCGGGGCCAAGGTCCTGGCGATCACCAACATCATGGGCAGCCAGGCGACCCGGGATTCGGACGCGGTCCTGTTCACCAGGGCAGGCCTCGAGATCGGCGTCGCCGCCACGAAGACCTTCGTCGCGCAGGTCGCCGCCATGTATCTGGTCGCACTGCGTCTGGCCGAGCTGCGCGACACCCTCGGCTTCTCGGAAGTAACCGGCCTGATCCATGAGCTGCGGGCGATCCCCCAGAAGATGGAAGCGACTATCGACTCCGAGTCGGAGCGGATGCTGGAGATCGCGAAGCTCCACTACGACCAGAAGTTCTTCCTTTACCTGGGCCGCCACATCGGCCTGCCGGTCTGTCTCGAGGGTGCCTTGAAGCTCAAGGAGGTCTCCTACATCCCGACCGACGCCTATGCCGCCGGCGAGATGAAGCACGGTCCGATAGCCCTGCTCGATGAATCGACGCCGGTCGTCTGTGTTGCCACCGACAGCCCGATCCTCGACAAGGTTCTCTCGAACATGGAGGAGGTCAAGGCCAGGGGAGCGGACGTGATCGCGGTCGCGACCGAAGGCGATGACCGGGTCCGGAAGGTCTCGGAGGAGACGATCGAGGTGCCCCGGACCGACTGGGTTCTCCAGCCCCTGCTCGCGATCCTTCCGCTGCAGCTGCTCGCCTACCACGTGGCCCGCCTCAACGGCCTCAACGTGGATCAGCCGAGAAATCTCGCCAAGACCGTCACGGTCGAGTAACCCCTCTGTTCGATTCGCAAGAATTTCGCAAGGGTCGGCGTTAGGATTTCGGCCATGCCCAGTCAATTCAGGAAGTACTCAGTCCCGTCCATTCTTGCCGCCGGTCTCGCGGCCCTCGTGCTTAGCGCCTGCGGAGGCAGCTCCGATGACTCAGGTGCGTCAGAGCTCGCCAAGTACGCGCCGGCCGACGTACCCGTCTACATCGAAGGTGCCGTCCAGCCGGACAGCCAGGTCGCATCCAATGTCGATTCGCTCAGCGAAGAGCTTGCCGGCGTGAACGTCGGCGACCTGATCAAGGACGCCATCAACAACTCCAGTGGCAGCGACGTCAACTTCGACGCGGACGTCAAGCCCTGGCTCGGACAGGACGCCGCGGTCTTCGTCCAGTTCGACCCCTCGACCCTGACCAACTCGGTCGATTCGGCTTCCGGCGGCAGCCTGTCTTCGCTGAGCTCCGACAACTCCGGAATGACCAGCTACGACGGGACCGACGACCAGACCTATGGCTTGATCGTCCAGACCACCGATACCGATGCCGCGCAGTCCTTCATCGACAAGCAGTCGAAGACCGATGGCGGATCGACCGACGGTGAATACGAAGGCTTCTCGTACAAGGTCGCCAAGGACGACGGCTCGGCCGTCGGAATTGTCGACGACAACGTGGTGATCGGCTCGACGGAAGAAGGTTTCAAGGCCGCAGTCGACGCCTCGAAGGGCGACAACCTTGCCGATACCGATGCCTTCTCGGATCTCTCGGGTCACGTTGCCGACGGTGCCCTGGCCTCCGTCTTCGCCTCCAACGATCCGTACATCAAGGCTCTCAAGGAGCAAGGTCTTGACCTTGGCGGCCTGTACTCCGCGCTCGGAATCGATCTCGAGGGAAGCGGAACAGTGCTCAGCCTGGTTCCCGAATCAAACGAGATCTCGGTTCAGGGTTACACCAACGCCGGTTCGGACCTGACCAGCGGTGACCCCACTTCGCTGATAAAGACCTTCCCCGCCGACACCGTCTTCGCGACCGGTTCCGGTGACATCGGCGAAAACGCCACGAAGATCGTGAACGCCCTGAACGATGAAGGCATCCCGGGAGTCATCGAGGCCGGACAGGTCGATCAATTCATCAACGAGGCCTCCGGCCAGATCGACATCAAGGGAATCATCAGTTCGCTCGAGACGGTTGCCTTCTTCGTCAACGGCAACTCCGAAAAGACCCTGGGTGGCGCCCTGGTCGCCACCAGCTCCGACATCAAGCCGATCGAGAGCTCGCTTCGCGGCATCTCCTCGCTGATCGGGCTCGCCGGTGACGCCAGCGTTCGGCCCCTGCCGGGTGGCGTCGCCGGTTTCCGCGTCTTCACGCCGGATCTGCCGGGCCGCCCGATCGTGGTCGGTGTGAAGGGCGACCGCATGGTGATCGGCGTCGGCATGAAGGCCTCGCTCAACGCGCTGACCGGAAGCGGCCAGACCCTTGCCGACAGCGACGCCTTCAAGGCGGCGGATGACTCGACCGAAGCTGCCGGACTCGACATGTTCGCGAACCCGGCCACCATCGCCAAGCTGATTGTCGGCTCGAGCGGCGGCGACCCGGATGCGAAGCAGATCGCAGACGTGGTTCGCAAGTTCGAGTACATCGCGGCCGGTTCGAGCGACGCGGACGGCACCTTCGAATTCAACATGGGCCTCCAGAACTAGGAGGCGCGCGCAAGCAATGGCCGACGGGGTAGGGATGGATCTGATCGAGGTGGCGCGCATCGAGCGGGCACTCGATCGCCATCCCCGCCTCGCCGACCGGCTTTTCACCGAGGCCGAACTCGAATACTCGTCCTCGAAAGGGCGTCCGGGCCGGCATCTGGCGGCCCGCTTCGCCGCGAAGGAAGCCGTGGTGAAAGCGTTGGAGCTGGGTGCCGGAACCAGCCTGCGGGAGATCGAAGTGGTGGCCGGAAGCGATGAACGGCCCGCCCCGACCATCCGGCTCTCGGGCAGGGCGCGGGAGCGGGCAGTTGAACGCGGACTCTCGGTCCGGGTCAGCCTGACCCACGCCAAAGAGATGGCCGGTGCGGTGGCAATCGCCGGAAGAGACTGATGGAGGACTGGCTCGACCCGGTCTATGACGCGGCTGGAATGGGCGCGGCCGACCGCTGGGCGATCGAGCAGGTCGGCGTGCCTTCACTCGAGTTGATGGAAGCGGCGGGCCGGGGCCTGGCGCGGGCCACCGCGGAACTCGTGTCCGACGGCACCGGGCTGGTGTCAGGCGGCAGCGTGACCGTGGTCTGCGGAAAGGGCAACAACGGCGGTGACGGTCTGGTAGCGGCCCGTCACCTCGCCGAATCCGGGTTCGACGTCGCAGTGATCCTCTTCGGGGACCGCGACCAGTTGAGTCCCGACTCGCAGGCCAACCTGGACCGCCTGCCGGAAGGTCTGGCCGAGGTGCTCGAAGGCGGGCTTTCCGCCTCTTCTCTGAAGGGAGTGGTGATCGACGCCATGCTGGGGACCGGATTCGAGGGGGAGCCCCGCGAACCGGTGGCCGGGACGATCCGGGCGATCAACGACTCCGATCTTCCGGTCGTCGCCTGTGACGTGCCCTCGGGAGTGAACGCCTCGACCGGGGAAGCCTCGGAAGTCGTGGTCCGGGCCGACCGGACTGTCACCTTCCACCAGCGAAAGCTCGGGCATCTGATCGCCCCGGGCAAACAGCTTTGCGGGCCCGTAGAGGTGATCCCGATCGGCATCCCGGAAGGGGCGCCACCGCCCGAAGCCGGCGGGGCGATCCGGGCGCGGGTGCTCGACCTGCTGCCCCGTCGGGGGGCGGACTCGAACAAGTTCACCTCCGGCCGGGTCTCGATCGTGGGCGGATCCCGTGGCCTGACCGGCGCGGTCTGCCTGGCCGCCGAGGCGGCGATCCGGGCCGGCGCCGGATACGCGACGGCCGCCGTGCCCGGCGGCCTGGAAGACATCTTCGAGGCGAAACTGACCGAGGTCATGACGAAGGGTTTCGGCGAGGGCAACGAGCTGGCTCCGGATCAGGAGAAGGCCCTGCTCGACCATCTGGCCGGTTCGGCCTCCGTGGTGCTCGGTTCGGGTATAGGGCGCGCGCCGGGAACCTCCCAGCTGATCGCCGGCCTCGCCTGGGGACTCAAGGTCCCGACCGTGATCGACGCCGACGCCCTGTCGGTGATCGGAACCGGTCTGGATCCGATCGCCAGCCGCGAGGCACCGACCGTGCTCACCCCGCATGACGGAGAGGCGGGCAGGTTGCTCGGCAGGGAATCGGCCGAGGTCTCGGCCCACAGGCTTGCCTCGGCCCGCGAGCTCGCGAGCCGAACCGGGGCCGTCGTCGTATTGAAGGGCGACGACACGATCGTCACCGACGGCGAGAAGGTGGCGGTGAACACGCTTCCGGCACCGGCCCTCGCGACCGCCGGGACCGGCGACGTCCTGGCGGGCGTCGTGGGCGGGTTCCTGGTCCGCGGCCTCGGGGCCTTTGAAGCTGCCGCCGCAGCCGTCTTCGCACATGCCGCGGCAGGAGAGATCGCCTCGCTCGAGGTCGGCAACCGGGACGGAGTGATCGCAACCGACGTGATCGCGGCGATCCCCCGGGCGATGATCCCGCCCGCCAGATGAAATAAGCTGCCGCCGATGCCGACCGTTGCCGAAATCATGGACCGTGAGCCCGCCACCGTCTCGCCGGATGACACCATCCAGAGCGTTATCGAGACCCTGCAGACTCATGACCTCCCCGGGGTTCCGGTGGTCGACGAGACCCGCAAGGTGCTCGGCATCGTGACCGAATCCGACCTGGTCATCTCGAACGAGGACTCGGACTTCCACCTGCCGCATTACGTGAACATCATGGGCGGCATCGTCTTCCTCGAATCCACCAAGCACTGGGAAGAACGGGCCAAGAAGGCCTTCGCCGCCACGGCCGCCGACATGATGACCGCCGATCCGATCACGGTCGGCCCCGACGAGCCGGCCGAACATGCCGGACGCCTGATTTCCGAGAAGAAGCACAACCGCCTGCCGGTAGTCGATGACGAGGGCCGACTGGTCGGCGTGGTCACCCGGGTAGACGTCCTGGCCGCCCTCACAGGGGCCTGATGTACGAGCGGGCGGAAGCCCGCATAGATCTCGGCAACCTGCGGCACAACTGCCGTGAGTTGAAGCTGCGCCTGGACCCGGGAGTCGAGCTCTGCCCGGTGCTCAAGGCCGATGCCTATGGCCATGGGGCTCTTCACTGCGTCGGCGCGGTGGCGGAATCCGGGGCCGACCGGATCGCCTTCGCCACTGCGACCGAGGCGGTCCTGGCCAGAAGCGTGGCTCCGGACATCCCGCTGCTCGTGCTGGGCGCCCTCGCTCCCGGGGAGATCGAGATGGCGATCTCGGCCGGCGCGGACATCTCTGTCTGGGAGCCGGGCTTCATCGCGACCCTGGCCGATCAGGCTGCGGCCTCCGGGCTGGTGGTCGGCGTCCACGTGAAGTACGACACCGGCATGGGTCGCCTCGGGACTACGGACCCGGATCTCGTGATGGAACTGGCCCGGACCGCTGACTCACATCCGAATCTCAGACTGGCGGCGATCTGGACCCACTTCGCCACCGCGGACGAGGAAGACCCCGCCTTCCGGGACCTGCAGCGCGACCGGCTGGCGAAACTGGGAGAGAGGGCCAGGCGGGAGTTCCCGGGATTGAAGCTCCATGCCGCCAACAGTGCCGCCCTGATCGCCGACCCCGCCTGTCACTTCGACATGGTCCGGCCCGGCGTGGCGATCTACGGGATGGACCCCTTCGGCAGGAATCCGGCAGACCACGGGCTGAAGCCGGTGCTCTCCTTCCATTCCTGGGTCGCCTCGGTCAGGGACTTCGAACCGGGACAGAGCGCGGGGTATGGCCGTACCTGGCAGGCCGTGAGCCCGACCCGTGTGGCAACGGTCCCGGTCGGTTACGGAGACGGCGTGCGGCGGGGCCTTTCCAACCGGGGCGAGGTCCTGATCGGCGGCCGCAGGTACCCGATTGCGGGCACGGTCTCGATGGACAACATCACCGTGGATCTCGGCCCGGAGTCGGGTGCAAAGGTCGGTGATGAAGTGACCCTGATCGGCACCCAGGGCGACGAGACGATCCTCGCGGAGCAGATCGCGGTGCCCCTGGAGACGATCAACTACGAAGTGACCTGCGGGATCTCGCCCCGGGTTCCCCGGGTCGGCACGGGCAGCGGGTCCGGGTGAGCATCCGGGATCTCGAAGCGCTCGGGAGCAGGGCGATGAATGCGCCCCGGGTGGACCGGCTCCGCGAGGCGGTGGCCGGAATGCCGGCCTGGCTGGTTGGCGGGGCGGTCCGCGACATCGCCCTCGAGCGGGAGGTGAACGACCTCGACATAGCCGTTGCCGGACCCCCGGAAGGACCGGCCCGGAAGATCGCCGAAGCGCTCGGCGGGATCGCATTCGAGCTCTCCGAGGAGTTCCCGGCCTGGCGCGCCAAGGACCGCGACGACGCCTGGCAGGTGGACGTGGCCGAGCTGAGGGCATTGACGATCGAGCAGGATCTGGCCCTGCGTGACTTCACGGTCGGCGCGGTGGCGGTCGGTCTGGAGGACGGGGTGGCGCTCGACCCGCTCGGAGGCCTCGAAGATCTCGGGAAGGGAGTGATCAGGGCCTGCGGGCCGACCTCCTTCACCGACGACCCCCTGCGGCTGATGCGGGCCGCCCGGCTCGTTGCCCAGTTCGGATGGGAAATTGATGATGAAACCGCAGGGATGGCCCGGCAGGCCGCGCCACGGGCCGAGGACCCGGCCGGAGAGCGAACGCTGGCCGAACTGGTTCTGCTGATCGGGGCCCGCGATCCGCTGGCCGGACTGGCCGCGATGGACCGGATCGGACTCTTCGACTGGCTGTTTCCGGAGATCGGCGATCTTCACGACGTGGTTCAAGGGCCGAATCATCATCTCGACGTCTATGGCCACACGATGGAGGTGGTGGAGGGGATCCTCCGGATCGAATCCGACCTCGAACGCTTCACCGGTGACCGGGCCAGCGAGGTATCCGAGTACCTGGCCCGGCCGCTCGCCGATGGCGCCACCCGCGCCGGGGCGCTGAGGCTGGGGGCCCTTTTCCATGACTGTGCCAAGCCGCAGACCCGAAGCGAAGAGGGAGGGTTCGTTTCCTTCCGCGGCCACGACCGGCTGGGAGCGGAGCAGATCGATGCCAGGTTCCGCGGGCTCCGGGCCAGCCGAAAACTGATCGGTTACATGTCCGACCTGACCCGCCACCACCTGATCCTGGGATTCATGGTCCCGGAGAGGCCGCTCGACAGGCGCCAGATATTCGCCTATCTCGACCACACCGACCCGGTTTCCCTTGATGTGACGTTGCTCACGGTTGCCGACCGGCTGGCCGCCCGGGGAACCGCCTCGATCGCCAGCCGGGAAATGGTCGCCGGGCACATGGAACTGGCCCGTGACATGGTCGGTTTCGCGCTTGACTGGGACAGGAATGGCCCGCCAGCGCAGTTCCTGCCCGGAAACGAGCTTGCTGCCAGGCTGGGGATCGAACCGGGCCCCGAACTCGGAAAGGTGATGAAAGAGCTGGCCGCGGCACGGTTCGCGGGTGAGATAACTGATGCAAACGAAGCTGTAGAGCACGCCCGGGGCTTCCTCGAAGCCGGGTGAGTAGTAGCCTCACCTCCGCATGGCTAAAGAAGAAAAGATCGAAATGGAGGGCGAAATCACCGAAGCCCTCCCGAATACGATGTTCCGGGTCAAGCTGGACAACGACCACGAGGTCCTCGGCCACATCTCGGGCAAGATGCGCCGCCACTACATCCGCATCCTTCCCGGGGACCGGGTCAAGATCGAGCTTTCGCCCTATGACCTGACCCGCGGCCGCATCACCTACCGCTACAAGTAACCCCTGTCACGACCGGGACCCGACCGGGCCCCGGAGCGCAACATTGAGGCACCCAACCGTGTTCCAGTATTCGATGCTTCGCTCCCCCCTCACATCAGACGGCCTCCGGGCCGCCCGGATTCTCACGTTCCTGACCGCTGTTGCGCTCCTGGTCACGCTGGCTTTCGCGTCCCATTCGGAAGCGAAATCCACCAAGCGGATCTCGCTCGGCGCCCGCAACTTGGCGACCCTTGCCCCGAACTGCGGCAGGGACTTCAGCCGCGACTGCACGGTCGAAGGGAAGCTGACCGCCTTCCAGTCGCTCACTTCCCGTTACCCGGGACGCAACTTCGTCGTGCCGTTCAACGGCAAGCTGGTCACCTGGTCGATCTCCCTGGCCAATCCGACCCGGGGTGACATCGACAACAATCCGGCCCAGCTGCCGGCCTTCAACACGATCTTCGGCGCCCCCGCCCAGGCCGGGATCTCGATCCTGCGTCAGGTCGAGAAGCGGAAGAAGGGCGGCCCCCGCTTCAAGCTGGTTCGCAAGAGCCCGATCGAGATCCTCAATCCGTACTTCGGGACCACGGTCACCTTCGCCCTGGAGAATCCGCTCAACGTCTATGAGGGCAATGTCGTAGCACTGACCATCCCGACCTGGGCACCCGCCCTCTGGTCTCCGCGGGTCTGCAACGGCACGATCTACGGCGACCTGGACCCCGGCAAGTGCGATCAGGCGCGCGAACGCTACACCTGGCGCGGCAGCCGGGTTTCCCGCGGCGACCCCGCGACCTGTGAGCTCAGCAACGACGGCGGACCGAACGAGCAGCTTCAGAAGACCGCACCGCAGACCCGGATCGAATCGGTTCGCAGGTACGGCTGCTACTACGGCGGCAACGTGCTGCTGTACTCGGCGCTGATCGTCGGTCGCTGACCCGGGTATCCGGGGCGCGCTCGCCGGCGAGACCGGTCCGGGCAGGATTTCCCGTCATCTCCTTCCACTTGAACTTCCGCAACGAGGGCGTAGCCTCGGTGTTGCTTTCTATATGGCCGAATTTCGTTCACATCTCAATGTGAGCCGCCCGGCCCTCCGCGTCGGCGCGCTCATCATCGCCACTCTGGGTCTGCTCGCCTGCCTTGCCGTCAGCGGGGTCTTCACCGAGGCCGACGGCAAGAGCAACCGGCGCGTCCTGCTCGGAGCCACCAAGAACCGCGTGACGCCGAACTGCGGGACGCAGGCCGGTGCGAGGGCCTGCATCGCGGAGGGCAAGGTCACCGGCTTCCAGGTCTTCCAGAAGGGAACCCGGGGCAAGAACTTCATCGTGCCCTTCGGCAAGGGCAAGGTCGTTGCCTGGTCGATCCAGCTCTCCAATCCTACGGGCAAGGACAGCCAGCGCTACGGACCGGCCCAGCGGCCCTACTTCAACAAGCTCTTCGGAACGCCGTCCAAGGCACGCATCTCGATTCTCCGCAAGATCAAGAGCGGCCCCAAGTACCCGCCCCGGTACAAGCTGATCAGGGCCAGCGGCACCCAGCTCCTGAACCGTTACTTCGGCACGGAGATCAAGTTCGCGATCAAGCCGCTGAATGTGATCAGGGGAGACATCGTCGCCCTCACCATCCCGACCTGGGCGCCGGCCTTCTGGGTGCCGTATGCCTGTAGCGCCGCGACCAACGGCGGTCTGGTCAATCCGTCCCGTTGCGCGAACGCCCGCAAGTACAACACCTGGCGCGGCAGCCGCGCCCCGGGCAAGTGCTCGATCGGCACCGACGCCTTCGACCGGCCGAACGACGCCCTGAAGAGCTCACACCCCCAGCAGAAGATCAATTCGATCAAGCGCTACGGCTGCTACTACGACGCGGGCCGCCTCCTCTACAAGGCGACTGTCGTCGCCCGGTAGGCGGCGAGCTTCGCAAGCAGGCTTTGTGGTGGCGCCGCGGGGCCGGGCGGGCATCCCCGGGACGCGGGATGCGGGCGGCATTCAGCCGCCCTACTCCTGAGTGTCCCGGAGACGCCCACCCGACCCCACGGCTACCCAAGCCAGCAACTCATCCCTGTTACCGCACGGCGGGTTCCACTGGGAGGGCGGGTTGGACCCCGCCCGACTTGCAGTTAAGCGGCAGGCAGCCCGCAGAACTCGCAGGTGGCGAGGTCGCGGGGGGTGAGCTGCTCGCAGCGGCGGCAAACCCGGAGGTTGACCGGGGTGCGGGGGAGGGCCGAGCCGACCCCGTCCTGGGGCAGGACAGCGGCCACGGGCTCGAGTTCCTCACCCGTTTCGGCGTCCCTGTAGACGACGCCTTCGCGGACGGGAGCGATGGCCTCGCGGCCCGAAGCGGCGGCGCGAAGACGGTAGGTCGGATCGGTGGGGGCGTTTTCAGTCGTCATCAAGGGGGAGAATATCCACATACATGAAGATCCTCATCTTTCACGGCTACCTGCTGCGCGGGACCGGGAGCAACATCTACAACGCCAACCTCGCCCTCGCCCTGGCCGGTCTCGGCCATGACGTCCACCTGCTCTGTCAGGACCGGGAAGCCGAGAGTCTCGACTGGGTCAATTCCGTGGGCACCTGGCCCCAGGCCGGGGAAGACGGAATCGGGCCGCTTTCGGTCGAGGATCTGCGCCCCGCGGCAGGCGAAGGATCGATCACCGTCTACCGGCCCCCGATCGGCACCGTGCTCCCCGTCTACGTCGAGGATCCCTACGAGGGCTTCGAGGCCCGCGCCTTTCCCCGCCTGAGCGACGAGGAGATCGAACACTATGTCGGCGTCAACGTGGCCGCGGTCCAGGCGGTCGACCGGCAGGTCGGCGGGGTTGAGGCGGCTCTCGCCAACCATCTGATCATGGGTCCGGTCATCCTTGCCCGATCCGGGGTGAGGCCATACGCGGTCAAGAACCACGGCTCGGACCTCGAGTACACGATCAAGCCGAATCCGCGGTTCGTCCCCTGGGCGGCCGAGGGACTGGAGCCGGCGGCCGCGGTCCTGGTCGGCTCACATCACACCGCCGCCTCGATGTGGGAGGCGATCCCCGGGCTCGGGCTGGAAGAGAAAACCGGTTTCGGCCCTCCCGGGGTCGACACCATGGCCTTCGCCCCCCTTGCTCCCGGCGAGCACGAGAAGCGGATCTCCAGCCTGCGGGAAGACATTGCCGGTGAACCGCCCTCAACGACTTTCGGCCGGGACGCCGATGAAGCCGTGTCCGCGCTGGCCGAATTCGAAGCCGCCGAGGGGCCCAGGGTGATCTTCGTCGGCAAGCTGATCGTCTCCAAGGGAGTCGACCTGATCGTCGCGGCCTGGCCGCTGATCCATCGCCAGAACCCCGGGGCGAAGCTGATGCTGGTCGGATTCGGGGCCTACGAGATGGGGCTGCGGGCGCTGGTCACGGCGGTAACCGACGGCGATCTGCAGGCGGCTCGTGACATCGCGATGGTCGGCCGGGCGCTTGAGGGCGGGGACGAGGAACCGCTTTCCTACCTGACCTCGTTCTTCGCCCACCCTCCTGTCGGCTACGACGAGGCGGGGATAGCGGCGGCCGGATCGATTTCCTTCGCCGGCCGGCTCGAGCATGACGAGGTGGCCCGAGTGGTTCCCGCCTCCGACTCGATGATTGTGCCTTCGACCTTCCCCGAGGCGTTCGGCATGGTTGCGGCCGAGGCCGCAGCCTCCGGGGTGCTGCCGGTCTGCGCCGAGCACTCCGGGCTGGCCGAGGTGACGGGCACCCTGGCCGAGGAGGTTCCGGAGGTCAAATCGATGATCGGGCTGCCGCTCGGCCCCGGAGCGGTCGCCGAGCTGGCGGGCAAGGTCAACCGCTGGCTGGCTCTGGATCGGCCGGAGAGGATGCGGATCGGTAAAAACATTGCCGAGTCAGCCGATAGGAATTGGAGCTGGCAGGGGGTGGCGAGGGACGTGATTTCCGCATCAGCAGGCCAAGTTCGAAAAGTCGAGCGCACGTGAGCGGGGGTCAGAGAGCATTCGTCCCCGGCTCCAATAGAATGGCGGGCGCCTCATGACTCGTCTCCCGATTTTGAAAATGGTGCTGGCCGTAATCGTCTTCGGCACGGTCCAGTCAGTCATCCTGCTCCAGTTCAACTGGTTCGGCGATGAAGCTTCGACCGCGGCCAAGCCGATCGACACGCTGCTCGATGTCACCATCATCATTTCCTCCTTCATCTTCGCGATCGTCTGTGTCGCCCTCGGCTACGCCCTGATCAAGTGGCGGGCCAAGCCGGGCGACGAAAGCGACGGTCTGCCGATCCACGGCAACACGCGGCTCGAGATCATCTGGACGATCATTCCGGTGATCATCGTGCTCGGCCTGGCCGGCTACTCGTGGGCGGTTCTCGATGACATCGAGAAGACCGACAGCAACGCGCTTCACATCAATGCCTACGCCCAGCAGTTCGCCTGGACCTTCGGGTACCCGGAGGACGGCAACAAGTGGAGCGAAGGCGAACTGCATGTACCGGTCGACCGGCAGGTCATCTTCGACCTTCAGGCGCAGGACGTGATCCACTCGTTCTGGGTGCCGGAATGGCGAATAAAGAAGGACGCCGTGCCGGGCCTTGAGACCGAAGTGATCGTGACGCCCGACAAGGAGGGCACGTACTCGCTGATCTGTGCCGAGCTCTGCGGTCTCGGTCACACGACCATGCGGGCCACGGTGGTGGTCGAGTCCGAGGCGAAGTACAAAGCCTGGCTCAACAAGCAGACCACGCAGGTCCCGGAAGATATTCTTAAGACGACGAACCAGTACGAAGCAGATCAGTTGAAGAAGGAAGAGCAGTCCGGGGGCATTGAAGGAAGCGGGGTCATCGAACAGTGACCACCTCGCTCCGCAACCCGATGATGGAGGTCAAGTAATGGCAGCGGCAATCAGGCAACCAGGTTGGTACAGGGGTGCGATCGGGCTGGTGCTCGGAGCGGCCTTCGGTTTCTGTCTCGTGGTCGGATTGCGCCTGCTTTCGGGTCTCGATGCCTTCCAGACCGAGCAGACCGGCTATCCGCAGGTCATCGTGCCGCTGATCACCGCGCCGTTCGGTTTCCTGTTCGGTTTCGGGGCCTTCGACTACTGGTTCCGCTGGGCGGCCGGCAAACCGACCATCCCGGAAGACCATTCCGGTCACGGCGCCACAAAGTGGCAGGACTACTTCAAGTTCAACACCGACCACAAGGTGATCGGCACCCAGTACGTCGTCACCACCCTGTTCTTCTTCCTGATCGGCGGCCTGCTGGCGCTCCTGATGCGCGCCGAGCTCGCCCAGCCGGGCACCCAGATCGTCGCCGCCAACACCTTCAACGGCCTCTTCTCGACCCACGCCGTGGTGATGATCTTCCTCTTCATCATTCCGGTCTTCGCGGGCCTCGCCAACTACGTCCTGCCGCTGATGATCGGCGCCCCGGACATGGCCTTCCCGCGGCTCAACGCGCTTTCCTTCTGGCTGCTGCCGATTGCCGGCATCATCTTCCTGGGCAGCTTCCTGGCCCCCGGTGGCTCCTTCGACGCCGGCTGGACCGGTTACGCGCCGCTATCCACCGGCGCCCCGCTCGGGCAAACGTTCTTCAACATCGGCGTCCAGTTCGCGGGCGCATCCTCGATCGCGACTGCGTTGAACTTCCTGGTCACGATCATCACCATGCGTGCGCCGGGGATGAACCTCTGGCGGATGCCGCTTCTGGTCTGGGCCAACCTCTCGACCTCGCTGCTGGTCGTTGGCGCGACCCCCTTCGTCGCCGGCGCCCAGTTCATGGTCTTCTTCGACCGCATCCTCGGGATGAACTTCTTCAACTTCCTCGAGGGCGGCGACGTCATCTCCTACCAGCACATTTTCTGGTTCTACTCACACCCGGCCGTGTACATCATGATGTTGCCCGGCTTCGGGATCATCTCGGAGATCATCTCCACCCATGCCCGAAAGCCGGTCTTCGGCTATCGGCTGATGGCCCTGGCGCTGATCGGCATCGTCGTGCTCAGCTACTCGGTCTGGGCCCACCACATGTTCGTGGCCGGCATGTTCAGCTGGCTGCGGGTGCCGATCATGATCACCACCATGCTGATCGCGGTGCCGACCGGCATCAAGGTCTTCTCGTGGCTGGGAACACTTTTCTACGGCAAGATCCACACATATTCGACGGCGATGTTGTTCGCTCTGGCCTTCATCATCACCTTCACCGTCGGTGGTATTTCAGGCGTGATGCTCGGCATGATCCCGATCGACATCCACGTCTCGGACACCTACTTCGTGGTCGCCCACATTCACTTCGTGCTGTTCGGCGGTTCGGTCTTCACGATCTTCGCCGGCATCTACCACTGGTTCCCGAAGATGACCGGACGCATGTATGACGAGCGCCTCGGCCGCATCCACTTCTGGGGCACCCTGGTCGGCACCTGGATGACCTTCATCCCGATGCACTGGATCGGCATGGACGGCATGCCCCGCCGCGTTGCGGACTACGCCTCGCAGTACGGCGACTGGAACCTGCTGATCTCCGTCTCGGCCTTCGTGCTCGGCGCGGTCCAGCTGGTCTTCCTCTACAACATGATCGTCAGCTGGCGCTTCGGCCCGAAGGCCGGCCCCAACCCCTGGCGCGCCAACTCGATCGAGTGGCAGGTCTCCTCGCCGCCGCCGGTCTTCAACTTCGACGAGATCCCGAGAGTCGTCGGTGGTCCCTACGAATACGGCACCCCGGGTGCGCGTCACGCGATCATGGGTGGTGAAGGCGAAGGGGCGGAAGTGCCCGAAACGAAGCCGAGCACGGTGACCGTACCTTCATGAGTCAGCCCCTCCTCATCTTCCTCAACGAGGTTGCGGGCGGGCGCAAGCTGCTCGAGGCTGCCCGGGAGAAGGCGGCCGACGCCTCCTACGTGGTGGTCGTCGCGCCGCAGAACCAGCCTTCGGTCGGCCAGCTCTTCGATCCCGAAGAAAGGGCCGAGGCAGCACGGGCCCGTGTCGATGTGACCCTCGCGGTGCTGGACGAGTTCGGCATCGAGGCGATCGGCGAGGTGCTGGACCCTGAATACGATCTGGCCCTCGGTGACGCGATCCGCAGCCACCGACCGGCCGAGGTGCTGCTCTCCTGCACCTACGATTTCCGTTTCGGACTGACCCGGCGAGACCTCCTCTCTTGGGCGGAGATCACCTACGGGGACGTCACCAACATCACTCACATTCCGGTCCGGATCGAGGACGACTCGATCAGCCTGAACGTCACCCACACCCTGGTCGTGGCCAACCGGACTCTGACCAGCGAGGATCTTCAGGAGCGGCTGCTAGATCGCTCCGACGAGCGCCCGCACCGGTACACGATCATCGCCCCGGCCGCCGATGACGTTTCCGAAGCGACCGTCGCCCGCAACCTGGCCTCGGTCATGGCCAAGCTCTACCACGCGGACATCGACGCGACCGGCCAGCCGATGAGCCCCGATCCCTTCGATGCCGTCAAGAACGCGATCGAGCATTACCGCGTCGACGAGGTGCTGATCTCGACCCTCAGTGGCGAGGAGTCGCATTGGCTCAAGCAGGACCTGGTCGGCCGGGTTCGCGAGATCACCGACAAGCCGGTGGTTCACCACGAGGCCGGCCGTCCGCCTCAGGCCGTTGCCGCCGTGGTCGCCGAGGGCGAGACCGCCGACGCCGCGGCCGAAGATTCGAACGCTGAAGAGAGCGAGGCATAGGGATGGAAAGCGCAAGCATCGCGGCCCACGGTCACGTGGACGATCACCATCACGGCCCGCCCGAGGCACATCAGAGCGCCCGGATCGACCGGACCATCCTCGGGATCCTGCTTTTCATTCTCTCCGAGGTGATGCTGTTCGGCGCCTTCTTCGCCGCCTACTTCTTCCTCCGTGTCGTTGCCGATCCGGCCTCCTGGCCGCCGGAGGGCATCGAGCTCCCGGTCCTGATCGCCGGCATCAACACCTGCATCCTGGTTTCGTCCTCGTTCACGATCCACTACGCGCTCGAGGCGATCAAGCACAACAACCACCGCGGCCTCAAGCTCGGTCTGACCACGACCTGGCTGCTGGGCGCGACCTTCCTCTTCATCCAGATCAACGAGTACATCCACATCGGGTTCACCCCGCGTGACGGCGCATTCGGTTCGATCTTCTTCAGCCTCACGGGGCTTCACGGCGCCCACGTCTTCGTCGGTCTGCTCCTGCTGACCTTCGCGAACATCCGCGCCTACCGCGGCCATTTCGGGCCGGAACAGAAAGACCACCTCGGCGTCGAGGTACCAGGGATCTACTGGCACTTCGTCGACATCATGTGGATCATCGTGTTCCTCGCCGTCTACATCATCTGACCCGGACCATGGGTTTCCGGGCCGCAGTCCTCCTGTGTCTCTGTGTCGGGGCGCTGGGACTGGCTGCCTGCGGGGGCGACAAGAGCGATGACAACGCCAAACAGTTCCGGGATCAGGTCGCGAAACTTGAGGCCGGGGTCCGGCTCGACCCCGTTGATGCCGACCAGCCCGGTGTCGTGAGCGGATCGGTCCCCACTGCCCCGGGTGGTGGGCTTGATTTCACTTTCTCCTTCGGCCCCGACGCGGATAACCTCGATGGCCAGTTCCCCGACCGGGATGAGATCAACCATTTCACCGGCGGTGACGAGTACTACTCCTCATTCAGCAATTCGCCTTCCGGGCTCAACCTTCGCCAGCAAAACGAGCGGCTCGACCTTGAGCTGGCGCTGAGTGACGTCGCCTGCCAGGCAGCCGCCGCCAAGGATTGCGAGCGTCCCTAGCCATGTCCGCACCCGATCCGATCGAAGATGGCGAGCGGGACTCCGTGGAGCCGGAGCCGGTCGAAGAATCGCCCGTTCCCGCCCGCGACGAGAAGTTCGGACTGAACCTGGGCAATCCCCTGGAGTCCGAGGGCGCGGCATTCAGCTGGCTGATCGTGGTGCTGATCGCCGCCGTTTCAATCGGGGCTGCGGCCAAGATCATCTCGCCACTGGCCGCAGTGATCTGGACGATCATCCTGTTGGGGGTCGTCAGCGTGCCGATCTTCCGCGGGCTGAAGCATCAGCTGGGCAGTCCGGAAGACGACGAGTAGGCCTCCCCGGAGCGCTACGGGCCCGTTCAGGCGATCCAGTAGGCCTTGAGGAGCGTCTCCTCGACCGTCCAGGTGGTCTGCTCTCCGCCGCTGAAGCGGTGCGTCACTCCGGGTTCCAGCAGGATCCGGCTTCCGTCCTCGAAGGTGACCTCGCCACGGCCGCTGAGGACGAGAAAGGACTCCTCGACCTCGGTATCGGTCACGACCCCGGGGGTCAGCTGCCAGAGGCCGGAGGTCCCGTCGGTATCCGTTTCGAGCAGGGTCAGCTCCGAGGTCTCGGGCTCACCTGAGACGACCTGATCCGGATCCAGGGGATCGACCTCAAGCTGGTCGATGACGGAATGGGCCTTCATTGCTCCTCCTTCACTTTCCGGTTGAACCTTCGCCGGTGACTATGACGAACAGGTCATTGACATTGGTTCCGGTGGGGCCCGTCTCAACCAGGTCTCCAAGGGCGCTGAGAGGTTCGCTGGAGGCGTGAGCGGCCAGGGCGCGGTCCAGGTCCAGATCGGCCTCATGAGCTCTCTCAGCGGTCTCTCCGTCGCAGGTGGCGCCGGCGCTGGTGCTGCCTCCGTCCGATCCATCCGTGTCGAGGAATACCCCGGCCGCAGCATGCCCTCCCAGCGATCTCGCTGCCGCCAGGGCGACTTCCTGATTGGGGCCGCCGGCACCGAACGCCGACTCGCCGAGCGTGACTGTGCTTTCGCCCCCGCAACCGATCAGTGCTGTGCCGGGAGGACTCTCGACGGCGAGGCGGGCGAGCTGTTCGCCGACTTCCACCGCCTCGCCTTCGAGGCAGGTGCCGACGATCACCGGATCGAGCCCCCTGTTTAGAGCTGCCCCCGCCATCGCCTCGCAGACGCTCTCGCCGTTGACCAGCATCACCGTTTCGATCGGCTGCCCGTCCAGAAGTGGGGAAGCAGCCTGCTCCGATTCGAGGTGCATGGCCACGCTCGCCGGAACCTTGCCGAGCAGTCCGTAGTTGCCGAGGACGTTGATCGCGTCCCCCGGAGTCGAAGAATCAGGGGTTGTGAGGTCGGCGAGCACGTCAAGTGGATCGCCGGCCACGTCGGAGACGGTCAGGTTGACGATCCGCGCAGGCGCGATCCTTGCGGCGAGGCGCCCGCCCTTGATCCGGGAGACATGCTTGCGGACCGTGTTGATTGCGGTGATCGGCATCCCGGAAGCCAGCAGCAACTCGTTGAGCCGACGCTTGTCCTCGAAACCGACTTCCGACGGGGGCAGGCAGAGCAGGGCTGAACGTCCACCTGTGAAACAGGTGATGAACAGATCCCCCTGTCTGGCCTCTCCTGCCAGTTCGACCATCCTTTCGGCAGCCAGTACCGAGTCGGGGGAGGGCAGGGGGTGGTCGGCGTACATCACCTCGAGCCGGTCGAGCCCGGCTTTCCGGCCGCGCTGGAGTACCACTGCGCCGGCGTCGATGCGGTCGCCGAGGATTTCCTCGAGGGCAAGGGCGACCGGCATGGTCGCCTTGCCACCTCCGAGGACGATGAGCCGGCTCCCCGGGTCCAGGCGGTAGAGGTTCCCACCGATCTCGACCCCCTCAGCCACTTCTCTGACGGTCCTTCGCACGGCGTCAGCGCCGTCTGCCGCGGTCAGGCCCGCAGCGGCGATCCCGAGGGCCTTACCCCTCAGTTCGGACTGCCCGTGCCCGGCGAGTCCTTCGAAGTCAAAGGAGGTCACGGGCGGGCTCCGGTCCGGCCCGGATCAGGCTCCGGACGGTGTGGTCAACGGAACTGCCGGGTCCGGCTTGCGGCGGATCGCACCCTTGGTCCCCGGCGTGATCTGCCCGGCGGTAGCGACCGACCAGAGCACCGAGACCCAGAGCAGCGTGGCGACGACCACGTGAACCCAGACCAGGGCGGCGGGGAGGTGAAGCAGCCACTGGGTGAGCCCGATCGCGAGCTGGAGGCAGATCAACCCGAAGGTGACGAGCAGGGGCTTCTGTGCCCTCGGGTCGCCTCCCTGTCGTCTGATGATGAAGATCACCGCCAGCACCGACAGCGCAAAGATCACCGCCATCGCAGCATGACGCTGAACGATCCATTCGAGGGTGTCGTGACCCTTGAAGTCGAACCTCCTGACCAGCTCCTCGTCGTGGTCGCCCGGGTGGGGTCCCGAAGCCGTGGTGATCGTCCCGAGGAAGATCGTGAGCTGGCCGATCGGAATCAGCGCCCGCACCGCCCAGGTGCTGACCCAGTCGGTCGAGTAGCGCCGCTCGCCGGGCTCGTAGCGGGAACACCAGAAGAGGGCGAAGGCCGCATCGATGAGGATCATCGAGAGGATGAAGTGGAAGATCACCAGCTCGGGAGGCAGGTGCTTGTAGACGACGTAGGCGCCGAGGATCGCCTGGCCGATCACGCCGAGTGGCAACAGGGCGCCGAAGAAGGCGAGGTGCCAGCGGTATGGCTTGCGGAAGAAAGCCAGCAGCGCGGCGGCGATCACGGTGATCGACACGACGCCGGTTATCAGCCGGTTCCCGTATTCGATCCAGGCGTTGATCTGGGCGGGGGCAACGTACTGGTCGTAGCACTTGGGCCAGTCCGGGCAGCCGAGACCGGAGGCGGTGAGTCGCACGCCGGCGCCGGTGAAGACGATCGTGACCAGCGCGACCAGCGCGACAAGCGTGACCGCCTGGTAACGCTCAGGCGAGATGGAGAAATTGCGAATCCGGCTCAGGACGCCGGAATCAGCCCTTGTCATCAGCCGCAGCTGATGTCATGAGGAAATCGATCAACTGGTTCAGCTGCTGAGCGCTGATCTTTGTTCCGTAGTCGGAAGGCATCGCGTTCGGGTAACCGGCGGCGATCTTCGCGCCCGGATCGACGATCGATTCGTGGATCTCGGCCTTGCTCAGGGTCGGGATGACCTCGTCGAGGTTGGGGCCGAGCGTGCCGGCGGACTCGGCGGCGGCCAGCGTGTGGCAGCTTCCGCAGCCGTTGTTGGCGAAGACCTGGGCGCCGGGTCCTTCGCCCGGAGCGGTGGGCGGCTCGATGCCGGGCACTCCGGCGACGGCGGCGACATACGCCGCGACGTCTTCGAGGTCATTGCCTTCGAGGATGTTGGCCGGCATGGTCACGCCCGGGTAGTCCCCGTTCACGTCCTGCGGCCGGTGAACCTGGGCGCGAACGATGCCCTTGATGGTGTCGGAGTCCATCCCGGCGGAACGGGCGGCGGCGAAGGCGTCATCCAGATTCGGGCCCTGGGTGCCGGTGCTGGCGGCCTGGGCGAGAACGTGGCAGGTACCGCAGTTCGCGTTGAAGAGCTGCCGACCGCGATCCTGGAATCCGAGCTTCGCCGGGTCCGAGTTCGAAGAGGTCGTGCCACAACCCGCGACGACCGCACCGAGGACGGCAACGGAGGCGAGGAGGACGGGAAGCTTGGTCGAGAACTTGTTCTTCATCATGGCGTTCGGTGAAGCCCGGCCATTCTATATATCGGGGCGGCAGCCGCGTCCCGCGGTAGTGATCCGGATATGGACGGTTTGAGACATCCCGCACAATCCGCTACGCTGGCAACGATCGTTACAAACTCCGGAAAGGGATCGGATGCGCGTAAGTGTCGGAATGTCGGAAGTTGTCCTCCGCGTGGGACCGGATCACACCCTGCGCGAGGCGGCACGGAAGATGGCCGACCGGTCGGTCGGGGCAGCCATCGTCGAGCACGAAGAGTGGCCCGGCCCGCAGATCCTGACCGAGCGCGACGTCCTCAGGGCAGTCGGAGAGGGACTCGATCCCGACATCGAGAAGGTTTGCGATCACATGAGCGAGAAGGTGATCACGGCGTCCCCCGAGTGGAGCCTCGAGCGGGCCGCCACCGAGATGTCAAAGCGCGGCATCCGACACCTGACGGTCTACCGTGACGGCGAACTGGTCGGCGTCCTCTCGATGCGCGACATCATGCGCGTCTGGACCTCTGACGGCGCCACCTCCAGCCAGGCCGGAGCCACAGCCAGCCAGCCCGTCTAGCCTCGGGCGGCGCTGACGCTGGTTGGGCCCGCCGCGGTTCGCAGACCTGGGGATAGGCCGCGGGGCCAGCAGGGCGCTCATCGGTTACATCGCGTGCAGAGGGGGCCGCACCGGGTCCCTGACGGTTCCGGGGTGGTGCCCGGGGGCTTAGTCAGAAGTGGGGGCGGTGAAGCTTTCTACTGGCAGCTCCGCGCGGGCGTCGCCCTGTTCGCGGGGGAGGCTGTAGAAGGCCCGACGGCCCTTCTTGATCATGCTGCGCAGCGAGAAGAGGCAGAAGAAGAAACCGACGAAGGCGTAGAACCAGGCCGGGAACATGAAGTCGTTGGCGAAGGTTCCGGCGATCAGGCCGAGCACGCCGAGGGCGAACACTGCCGGTGCCCAGGAGGGGGCGGGAAGCTGGATGGTCTCGGTCGGCTTGGTGATCTGGCTCATCTCGGGTTCCTAGTTCGCGATGTAGAGGACCGCGAAGACGAAGGTCATGGCGAAGATCGCCGTGGAACCGGCGCCGAGAAGCATGCCGGTGGTGAAATTCGACTTGGAAGTGTTGCGATCCATGAGCGGAGTTTTATCAGCCGGAGGGGGACGTCAGGCTGCTGCCACAGCAGCGACTGCCATCGAGATGAAGAGCAGGGCGAGGTAGGCGAGCGAGTACAGGTAGGCCTGGAGGGTGATCTTCGGGCCGGGCTTGCGCCACAGGGCGAAGGAGAAGCCGATGTAGACCAGGCCGAGGACGATCGATGCGGCCAGGTACAGCGGACCGAGCAGCCCGGTGCAGTAGGGGCCGACCGTGAAGCCGACCATGAAGACGGTGTAGATGAGGATCGCCTGGCGGGTCGCTTCCTCGCCCTTGACCACCGGCAGCATCGGCACCCCGGTCTTGGCGTAGTCGTCCTTGATCATCAGGGAGAGCGCCCAGAAGTGGGGCGGGGTCCAGAAGAAGATGATCAGGAAGGGCCACATCGCCTCCCAGCTCAGCCCGCCCGAAGCAGCGGCCCAGCCGACCAGCGGCGGCACGGCGCCGGCGCTGCCGCCGATCACGATGTTCTGCGGAGTCAGCGGCTTGAGCCAGAGGGTGTAGAGGAAGACGTATCCGAAGAGGCCGACCATGGCCAGGGCGGCGGCCAGGAAGTTGACGGTGAGCCAGAGCTGGAAGAAGGAGATGGCTCCGAGGGCGATCCCGAAGATCAGGCCGTGGATTGGCTTGATCCGGCCGTCGGCGAGGGGACGGTCCTTGGTCCGGTTGTTGCGGGCGTCGCGGTTCCGGTCGATGTAATGGTTGATCGCTCCGGCACCGCCGGCGGCCATGTACCCGCCGAGCATGGTCCAGAGGATGGTGGAGAGGGCCGGACCGGACGGATCGGCGACGAACATCGTCGCCACCGTGGTCAGCAGCAGCAGGCTGATGATCCGCGGTTTGGTCAGCGAGACGTAATCCCGCACGAGCGGGATCAGGTCAAGCTGCAGGCCGGAATGAGTGGGTTGCGCGGCCTGCCGAGGGCGCACTGTGCGCGCGTCGGCACCGGAATTCATGACATTCAGGCTACCGGCTGGGCGGCACGCTCGGCCTCAGCGGTCTCCGTGTCGCGGCGAATGATCGCCTCGCGGATGTCGCGCATCGGACGGGTGCTGCGGACGTCCGGCAGGACGTCGAAGTTGTGGGCGGGCGGCGGCGAGAGGGCCAGCCACTCGAGTGAATCGCCCCGGTACGGGTCTGGCGTCGCAACCGGCTCCTCGGTGCGGCTCTTGACGAGGTTGCCGACCGCGAGGATCACGCCGACGAAGAGAATCACGGTTCCGACCGCGGCGATCACGTTGTAGACCTCAACGTCCTCGTAGCTGAAGTAGCGGTATGAGTCGGTGACCTGCCCGGCTACCCCGGCCGCAAAGAGCGGCAGTACGGCGATCAGGGTTCCGGCGAACATCAGGCCGAAGGACTTGGCGGCGCGGTCCTCGTTCAGCTGGTGTCCGGTCATCTTCGGGTACCAGTAGGTGACCGCGGCGAAGCCGCCGAAGACGACGAAGCCGATCAGCGCGAAGTGGGTCGCGGCCCAGGCGTCATAGGTCTCGGAAAGCTGCGTGGCGACCGCGATGGTCGACTGGGCGATCTCGGCGGCGAGCCCGATCGAGGCAAGCGAAAGGGCGCCGAGGGCGAAACGGAGCGGGGCCCTCATGTGGAAGTCGCTGGCGCTTACGGTGGTGATCAGGTTGTAGAAGATCAGTCCGAAGGGGACGATCAAGGCCAGCGCCATGAGCATGCCGTAGTACTTCCAGCCGCTCGGGATGGGCGCGGTCAGCATGTTCTGGGTCCAGGCGAGGGTGCCCACGATGGCGATCGTGACGAAGGACCAGATCACCGACTTGCGGGGCAGCTCTCGTCCGGTGAAGGTCTGGACTATCTCCCCGATCGCAGCGAGGAAGGTGATCGAGACGGCCATGTAGACGCCTGTGAAGAACAGGTAGCTGAGGTGCTGCCACAGAATCGGCGAGCCGCCCGCGTCGCCGGCGAAGAAGCCGCCGTCATAGAGGCGGTCGATCAGCAGCATCGAAATCGCCGCGAGGAAGATCGGGGCGATGATCATGAACAGCCAGGTGACGATCGCTCCGGCCCAGGTGAAGAGCGGCGCTCTGCGCCAGGCCATGCCGGGCGCCCGGAGGTTGTGGAGCGTGGCCAGGAGGTCGATCGAGACCATCAGCAATCCGAGCGTGACCAGCCCGGTCGAGGCGATCCAGACGTCCACGCCGTTGTTCGGGGTGAAGGTGGCGTCGGAGAAGGGAGGAAGCGGATTGATTCCGGCTTCCGGCGGCGTGAAGAGGAATGAGCCGTACAGCAGGATGCCGCCGAAGATGAACAGCCAGAGGCCGATCTGCCCGACCCGCGGGATGGCGGTGGTCCGGCTGCCGATCTGGAGCGGGACCACGTAGTAGAGGAGGCCAATGACCAGCGGCAGGGCGATCAGGAAAATCGCCGTCTCTCCGTACACGGAGAGCAGCCGGTCGAAGGTGACTCCCTTGAGGAAGACGTTCTCGGGCACGGCGAGCTGGAGACGGGTGAGCAGGAGCTCGAGAGCGGCCAGGAAGATCGATCCGAAAGAAGCGGCGACGAGGATCCGGCCGATGTCCTTGTGGTCGGCGCTGGTTGCGAGCTCGGTCCAGCGGGTCCGACGGGCCTCGGGACCGTCAGAGGCGAGCTCGGGCCGGGTCGGCGGCATCGTCTGGGGATAGCTGGTCGTGCGGCTCATTTGGAGTCAGCGCTTTCGATGTCGGCTTTATTGATGTCGGCTTCCATTTTGTCGGCATGTGCCGCCGCGACCTCGGACTTCTTCTGGGAGATGCGGAACTCAAGTTCCACCTTGTCCTGGGCCCTCTGGATGTCGCTCTTGAGCACTTCGATTGCCTTTTCGTATGCGGCGGGCGGGACCACGTCGACTTCGATCTCCATCGTGTCGTAGCCCTGTCCCGAGAACACCGAGGATCGGTTCGTGTAGGTGCCGACGTCATCGGCCCGGAAGTACAGGTAACTGGTCGAGCCCGGTACCGCCTGGGCCTTGCCGGTCAGTTCGGGGACGTTCCAGCCGTGGACCACGTCGGTGGAGACGAGGTCCAGCTTCACGGTGACCCCGGCGGGAACGATCAGCCGGCGGTAGCTGAAGGCGCCGTTCGGATAGTCGAAGCGCCAGAGCCACTGGGAGCCGGTGGCGGTGATCTCAAGCGGCTCGCCCTTGATCTGTCCGGCGACCGGGACGCTGTTGACGGCCGGGATCTCGCGGGACTTGTCGGAGAAGATGGTCGCGACCACGAAGAGGGCGAGGGCGAAGACGCCCAGCCCGATCGCAAGTTTCACCTGGGAGATGCTCTTGCCGGGCTTGGGGCTGACGGCGCGGGTGCGCGGCCGGGCCGCCCGCAGGATGGCCAGGTTGACCACCACGATCACGGCAACGATCACGATGAAGAGGATCCAGTGGAGGGTGTTCGAGTCCTTGATGCCGGGCGATGCAGCGTCCGGATTCAGGGAAAGCGCCATCGCCGGGGAGGCGTTCAACGCGAAAGCGAAGAGGGCGCCGGCGACAGAGATGAACAGAGACACTGGTTTTCTGGATCGAGGCAGCAAGACGCGGGCCATTCTAATCGCAGTTGCGGAGGCCGCGCCGCGCCGTCGCATACGCTTCC